>NZ_CP115450.1:5595000-5672500 GCF_027627435.1 Kitasatospora cathayae
TGAAATGCGCAGATATCAGGAGGAACACCGGTGGCGAAGGCGGATCTCTGGGCCATTACTGACGCTGAGGAGCGAAAGCGTGGGGAGCGAACAGGATTAGATACCCTGGTAGTCCACGCCGTAAACGTTGGGAACTAGGTGTTGGCCACATTCCACGTGGTCGGTGCCGCAGCTAACGCATTAAGTTCCCCGCCTGGGGAGTACGGCCGCAAGGCTAAAACTCAAAGGAATTGACGGGGGCCCGCACAAGCAGCGGAGCATGTGGCTTAATTCGACGCAACGCGAAGAACCTTACCAAGGCTTGACATATGCCGGAAACACCTGGAGACAGGTGCCCCCTTGTGGTCGGTATACAGGTGGTGCATGGTTGTCGTCAGCTCGTGTCGTGAGATGTTGGGTTAAGTCCCGCAACGAGCGCAACCCTTGTTCTGTGTTGCCAGCGAGTAATGTCGGGGACTCACAGGAGACTGCCGGGGTCAACTCGGAGGAAGGTGGGGACGACGTCAAATCATCATGCCCCTTATGTCTTGGGCTGCACACGTGCTACAATGGTCGGTACAAAGGGCTGCGATGCCGTGAGGCGGAGCGAATCCCAAAAAGCCGGCCTCAGTTCGGATTGGGGTCTGCAACTCGACCCCATGAAGTTGGAGTTGCTAGTAATCGCAGATCAGCATGCTGCGGTGAATACGTTCCCGGGCCTTGTACACACCGCCCGTCACGTCACGAAAGTCGGTAACACCCGAAGCCGGTGGCCTAACCCTCTGGGATGGAGCCGTCGAAGGTGGGACCAGCGATTGGGACGAAGTCGTAACAAGGTAGCCGTACCGGAAGGTGCGGCTGGATCACCTCCTTTCTAAGGAGCACATAGCAGCTTCGGGCGAACGTCCCGGAGTGCTCGCTCATGGGTGGAACGTTGACTATTCGGCACAGGAAGAGACCAGGGGTTAGTACTGCTTCGGCGTGGAACGCGATTCTGGGATTGACTGTGTCGGGCACGTTGTTGGGTCCTGAGGGAACGGGAGTTGCCTCATGGTTGCCGGCCTCACTCGAGGTAGCCCGGTTCGGGTTGTCGAGGGTGTGTGACTGGTCGTTGTTTGAGAACTGCACAGTGGACGCGAGCATCTGTGGCCAAGTTTTTAAGGGCGCACGGTGGATGCCTTGGCACCAGGAACCGATGAAGGACGTGGGAGGCCGCGATAGGCCCCGGGGAGCTGTCAACCGAGCTTTGATCCGGGGGTGTCCGAATGGGGAAACCCGGCAGTCGTCATGGGCTGTCACCCGCTGCTGAACACATAGGCAGTGTGGAGGGAACGCGGGGAAGTGAAACATCTCAGTACCCGCAGGAAGAGAAAACAACCGTGATTCCGGGAGTAGTGGCGAGCGAAACTGGATGAGGCTAAACCGTATTGGTGTGAGACCCGGCAGGGGTTGCCAATGCGGGGTTGTGGGAATGAGCTTCAGTCGTCTGCCGGCGGCTGGGCGAGTCAGAAACCGTATGGGTAGTCGAAGGACATGCGAAAGGTCCGGCGTAGAGGGTAAGACCCCCGTAGACGAAATCTGTACGGCTTGCTTGCTCATCTCCCAAGTAGCACGGGGCCCGAGAAATCCCGTGTGAATCTGGCGGGACCACCCGCTAAGCCTAAATATTCCCTGGTGACCGATAGCGGATAGTACCGTGAGGGAATGGTGAAAAGTACCGCGGGAGCGGAGTGAAATAGTACCTGAAACCGTGTGCCTACAAGCCGTGGGAGCGTCGTCAGTCGGCTTGCCGGCTGGCCGTGACTGCGTGCCTTTTGAAGAATGAGCCTGCGAGTTTGCGGTGTGTAGCGAGGTTAACCCGTGTGGGGTAGCCGTAGCGAAAGCGAGTCCGAATAGGGCGGTTGAGTTGCATGCCCAAGACCCGAAGCGGAGTGATCTAGCCATGGGCAGGTTGAAGCGCGGGTAAGACCGTGTGGAGGACCGAACCCACCAGGGTTGAAAACCTGGGGGATGACCTGTGGTTAGGGGTGAAAGGCCAATCAAACTCCGTGATAGCTGGTTCTCCCCGAAATGCATTTAGGTGCAGCGTCACGTGTTTCTTGCCGGAGGTAGAGCACTGGATAGGCGATGGGCCTTACCGGGTTACTGACCTTAGCCAAACTCCGAATGCCGGTAAGTGAGAGCGTGGCAGTGAGACTGTGGGGGATAAGCTCCATGGTCGAGAGGGAAACAGCCCAGAACACCGACTAAGGTCCCTAAGCGTGTGCTAAGTGGGAAAGGATGTGGAGTCGCAGAGACAACCAGGAGGTTGGCTTAGAAGCAGCCACCCTTGAAAGAGTGCGTAATAGCTCACTGGTCAAGTGATTCCGCGCCGACAATGTAGCGGGGCTCAAGCACACCACCGAAGTCGTGTCATTGCAGCAATACTCCTAACGGGGGCTGTGATGGGTAGGGGAGCGTCGTGTGCCGGGTGAAGCGGCCGAGGAATCGAGTCGTGGACGGTATACGAGTGAGAATGCAGGCATGAGTAGCGATACAAGAGTGGGAAACTCTTGCGCCGATTGACCAAGGGTTCCTGGGTCAAGCTGATCTGCCCAGGGTAAGTCGGGACCTAAGGCGAGGCCGACAGGCGTAGTCGATGGACAACGGGTTGATATTCCCGTACCCGCTTTGAAGCGCCAACGCTGAACCAGGTGATGCTAAGGCCGTGAAGCCGTCCCGGATCCTTCGGGTGAAGGGAAGTGGTGGAGCCGCCGGTCCAAGTCTGCAGTAGGTGAGCGATGGGGTGACGCAGGAAGGTAGTCCAGCCCGGGCGGTGGTTGTCCCGGGGTAAGGGTGTAGGACGTGGGGTAGGCAAATCCGCCTCACATATAGTCTGAGACCTGATGCCGAGCCGATTGTGGTGAAGTGGATGATCCTATGCTGTCGAGAAAAGCCTCTAGCGAGTTTCATGGCGGCCCGTACCCCAAACCGACTCAGGTGGTCAGGTAGAGAATACCGAGGCGTTCGGGTGAACTATGGTTAAGGAACTCGGCAAAATGCCCCCGTAACTTCGGGAGAAGGGGGGCCATTCCTGGTGACGGGCTTTGCGCCTTGAGCTGGGGGTGGCCGCAGAGACCAGCGAGAAGCGACTGTTTACTAAAAACACAGGTCCGTGCGAAGCCGTAAGGCGATGTATACGGACTGACGCCTGCCCGGTGCTGGAACGTTAAGGGGACCGGTTAGCTTAGTTTCGACTAGGCGAAGCTGAGAACTTAAGCGCCAGTAAACGGCGGTGGTAACTATAACCATCCTAAGGTAGCGAAATTCCTTGTCGGGTAAGTTCCGACCTGCACGAATGGCGTAACGACTTCTCGACTGTCTCAACCATAGGCCCGGTGAAATTGCATTACGAGTAAAGATGCTCGTTTCGCGCAGCAGGACGGAAAGACCCCGGGACCTTTACTATAGCTTGATATTGGTGTTCGGTTCGGCTTGTGTAGGATAGGTGGGAGACTGTGAAGCAGCAACGCCAGTTGTTGTGGAGTCGCCGTTGAAATACCACTCTGGTCGTGCTGGATGTCTAACCTGGGTCCGTGATCCGGATCAGGGACAGTGTCTGGTGGGTAGTTTAACTGGGGCGGTTGCCTCCTAAAGGGTAACGGAGGCGCCCAAAGGTTCCCTCAGCCTGGTTGGCAATCAGGTGTTGAGTGTAAGTGCACAAGGGAGCTTGACTGTGAGACTGACGGGTCGAGCAGGTACGAAAGTAGGGACTAGTGATCCGGCGGTGGCTTGTGGAAGCGCCGTCGCTCAACGGATAAAAGGTACCCCGGGGATAACAGGCTGATCTTCCCCAAGAGTCCATATCGACGGGATGGTTTGGCACCTCGATGTCGGCTCGTCGCATCCTGGGGCTGGAGTAGGTCCCAAGGGTTGGGCTGTTCGCCCATTAAAGCGGTACGCGAGCTGGGTTTAGAACGTCGTGAGACAGTTCGGTCCCTATCCGCTGTGCGCGTAGGAGTGTTGAGAAGGGCTGTCCCTAGTACGAGAGGACCGGGACGGACGAACCTCTGGTGTGCCAGTTGTTCTGCCAAGGGCATGGCTGGTTGGCTACGTTCGGGAGGGATAACCGCTGAAAGCATCTAAGCGGGAAGCCTGCTTCGAGATGAGCACTCCCACCTCCTTGAGAGGGTAAGGCTCCCAGTAGACGACTGGGTTGATAGGCCGGATATGGAAGCCCTGTGAGGGGTGGAGTTGACCGGTACTAATAGGCCGAGGGCTTGTCCTCAGTTGCTCGCGTCCACTGTGTTGTTCTGAAACAACGACTGCCTTGTCGGCGGGTCGACAGTTTCATAGTGTTTCGGTGGTCATAGCGTGAGGGAAACGCCCGGTTACATTCCGAACCCGGAAGCTAAGCCTCACAGCGCCGATGGTACTGCAGGGGGGACCCTGTGGGAGAGTAGGACGCCGCCGAACAATTCTTCAGAAGAGCCCCTGATCCGAAAAGGATCAGGGGCTTTTCGCATTTTCGGACCATCCGAACAGTCGGGTGTTGCTCCCACCACCGACAGGTGGTGCTAGGTCCACCCCGGAATTGGGGTGCCATGGCCAGTGTCCGGAGCGGGTTGTTCGTGAACACTGATGAAGGACGATCGGTACCGGCATCAGGAGCTTGCGTGACCACAGAGACTCGTACGAGCGGCATGTCCGTGCGTGCGCAGACGCGGGAGGCCCTCCAGGCCGGCGGCCAGGGGCTGGCCCGGCTGGCGCAGTTGGTGCTCGCGGCTGTGCCGGGGTTCGTGCTGCCGGTGGGGGCGGCCGTCTTCGCGGGTGTGATGGCTGCCCAGTTCCTGCAGTACTACTTCCCGGCGTCCCTGGTGGCCCTCTCGGTCGCGGCGGTCGTGGGCTCCGCGGTGGCCGCCGCGTGCGTCCGGCGGACCGCGGACCGTACGCGTCGGTTCCTCCAGCGCTGGTACGGCATCCGACTGCCGGCGGTCTACGATCCGCTGCCGAAGCTGGAGTCGGACGAGCGCGGACACTGGTGGACGGGCTACTCGTACCACCGCTCGCAGACGGTCGCGAAGTACGCGCAGCTGGTCCACTGGGGACTGCGGGACCGGACCACCCGCGCCGAGATGCTCTGGCTGGTCGTGAACCCCGTCCTCGTCGCGGCCCTGGGCGGTGCGGTGGGCCTCCTGCTGGTGCTGGGCACGGCCTTCGCCCTGGCCGGCCCGGTGCCGGCGGACGCGTTCGGGCCGATGAGTCCGCGGCTGACGTCCATCGTGCTGAGCCTGGTGGTCGGGATCGGCATGGTGCTCACCGGGATAGTCCTCGCCCCGTACGCGGTGCGCGGGTACGCCGAGGTCGCCCGCAGGGTGCTGGACCAGGACGGCCGGGCGACGCACGCCCAGCTGACCAGGCGGGTGGCCGTGCTGACCGAGACCCGGGCTGACGCGGTGGGCAACCAGGCCGCCGAGCTGCGGCGGATCGAGCGCGATCTGCACGACGGCGCCCAGGCGCGGTTGGTCGCGATCGGGATGACGCTGGGCACCATCGAGCATCTGATGGAAACCGACCAGGAGGCCGCGCGGGAGCTCCTCGCCGAGGCGCGGCAGTCCTCGGCCCGGGCGCTGCAGGAGCTGCGCGACCTGGTGCGCGGCATACATCCGCCGGTGCTCGCCGAGCGTGGACTCGGCGACGCGGTCCGGGCGTTGGCGCTGGACAGCGCGCTGCCGACCGAGGTGTTCGTGAGCCTGCCGGACCGGCTGCCGGCTCCGGTCGAGGCGGCCGCCTACTTCAGCATCAGCGAACTCCTGGCCAACGCGGCCAAGCACTCGGGGGCGGAGCAGGTGTGGGTGGACATCCTGTACCGGGCCGGGTTGCTCCGGGTCACGGTCACGGACGACGGTGTGGGGGTCGCGGATCCCTCGCGGGGCACGGGCCTGCGCGGGATCGAGCGCCGATTGGGTACCTTCGACGGTGTCCTCGCCATCGACAGCACGTCGGGCGGTCCCACCACCATCACCTTGGAGTTGCCGTGCGAGTTGTCCTCGCCGAGGACCTCTACCTCCTCCGCGAAGGTCTGATCCGTCTGCTGGAAGCGCACGGCTTCACGATCGCGGCCGCGGTGGAGACCGGTCCCGAGCTGCTGGAGGCGCTGCTGGCCCACCGCCCGGACGTGGCGGTGGTGGACGTCCGGCTGCCCCCGACGCTCACCGACGAGGGGCTCCAGGCCGCGCTCAAGGCGCGCCGGGAGATCCGGGGCCTGCCGGTGCTGGTGCTCTCCCAGCACGTCCAGCAGCTCTACGCGCGGGAGTTGCTGGCCGACGGTACGGGCGGGATCGGCTACCTGCTGAAGGACCGGGTCTTCAACGCGGGGCAGTTCATCGACGCCGTCCGTCGGGTGGCCGCGGGCGGGACGGCGATGGACCCGGACGTGATCGCCCAGCTGATGCAGACGACCTCGCGCCGGCCCGGTCCGCTGCTCGGGCTGTCGCCACGCGAGCGCGAGGTGCTGGAGCTGATGGCCGAGGGCTGTTCCAACTCGGCGATCGCCGCCCGCCTGTCGGTGAGCGACGGTGCCGTGGCCAAGCACATCGCGAACATCTTCAGCAAGCTCGAGCTCGCCCCCGACGAGGACGCCAACCGTCGGGTGCTGGCCGTGTTGGCCTACCTCAACGGCACGGCCGGGCAGAGCGGCTGACGGCCCGACCAGCCCGGACGCGCGGAGTGGTCCGCACGGCGACACTCCAGGCTGCGGAAAAGCTGAAACACCCGTACGAGTAAACTCCGGTGGGCCGAGCCCGGAGGTTGCCCAGCCGTCCGGCGGCCCGACTGACGGGAACCGGAAGCCGAGGCCCGTACGGCAGCAGCCGACATCCAGGGGTTGATAGACGTAATGGCACGCCCAACGCTCACCAAGGCTCACCGCGGCCTGCTCGGCCTGGTCGCGGCCGGCGCCTGCATCATCTCGGGGATCGGCTTCGCGGGCTCGTACAACGCGGTGCGCGAGCTGGCGATGAAGAAAGGTTTCGGTGCCTTCTCCTACGCCTTCCCGATCGGCGTCGACGCGGGCATCGTCGTGCTCCTCGCCCTCGACCTGGTGCTGACCTGGCTGCGGATCCCCTTCCCGATGCTGCGTCAGACCGCCTGGTTGCTGACCGTCGCCACCATCGCCTTCAATGCCGCCGCCTCCTGGGGCGACCCGCTCGGCATGGGGATGCACGCCGTCATCCCGGTGCTGTTCGTCGTCGTGGTCGAGGCTTCCCGGCACGCGGTCGGCCGGATCGCGGCGATCACCGCGGACCGACACATGGAGTCGGTCCGGGTGATGCGCTGGCTGCTCTCCCCGGTGCCGACCTTCCGGCTCTGGCGGCGGATGAAGCTCTGGGAGCTTCGCTCCTACGACGAGGTCATCCGGCTGGAGCAGAACCGGCTGGTCTACCGGGCGCAGCTGCGCTTCCGCTACGGCCGCGGCTGGCGTCGGTCGGCCCCGATCCAGGCGTTGCTGCCGCTCAAGCTCGCCAAGTTCGGCGTCCCGCTGGACCCGTCGCTGCTCGACCGGCTGGACGAGGAGGCCCGCGAGCGCGAGGCCAAGGAGGCGCGGGCGGAGAGCCGGTCCCAGGAACTCGGGACCGAGGTCCAGCAGAACCGTGCCGCCGCGGCCATCGCTCCGGCGGCTCCCGCAGTCGGCGATCCGGCGGTGGCCCCCGCCGGAGCCCGGCCGCAGACGGCCCAGCAGCCTCAGCCCGAGCAGCCCCACCACCCGCAGCCCCACCACCCGCAGGTCCAGCAGCCCGGGCCCGAGCCGGTCCAGGCCGAGCACCCTGTCCAGCCCGAGGCCCAGCCGCAGGTCCCCGCGGTCGCCGCGCCGCTGTCGCCCGAGGTCGCCGCGCCGATGCTGGCGAAGCTGCACGCCGTCCGGCTGCGCGCCGCCCAGGAGCCGGAGCCGGTGGTGGAAAGCGCTCCCCAGCCGCGTGGGGAGGAGCTGAACGTCTGGACCGAGCGCCCGGTCCGCACCACCGGCCACTCCGCCGACCCCGCCCCGGGCGGGCGGGTGCCGGGCCAGGCCTCGCCGTGGTTCAAGCCGCCGCGTCCGGCCGCCGAGGAGCCCGCCCCCGGCGCCGCGTCCGCTCACACCGTCCACGCCCCTGCCCCTGCGCCCCGGCCGCAGTCCCCGCAGCCGCAGGCCGAGCCGACCGTCGAGCCGCAGCACCGTCAGCCGGCCTCCCAGAGCGAGCACCACGCCCAGCCTGAGCAGCCCGCTCCGGCCGAGGAGCCCGCTCAAGGCGCGCAGGCCGAACCGCACCCGGAGTCCCTGCCGCTCGACCAGGACATCGCCTACGACGCCCTGGTCTCCTACATCGACAACCACGGTCACCAGCCCGACCCGCCGCGCCTCGCCGCCTGGCTGACCGCCGAGTACGGCGTCACCGGAAAGGGGCCGGACGGTTCGGTCCACCCCAAGGAGGTCGCCGAGCTCTACCCGCAGCTGCGCGACCGTTACGCCGCCGCCGGACGGGACTGAGCCCGCCCCGCCGCCCGCGACACCCCCCGCCGCCCGCGACGCCCCCCGATACCCCCGACACCCTCCGTCCACCGCCCGGTCGGCCATTGACGCCCGACCCCGCCGGAGCTACCTTCGCCTCAACAAATTGTTGAAGCTCTGGTTCGGCATGGAGGAGTGCGGATGTCGCAGGTCGAGGTCGACGGAACCGGACCGACGGACGGGGCCTCCTTCTCCGCCGCCGCCCGCGATGCCGTGGAGGCGCTGCTCGCCCCGGTGGACGCCGACCTGGCGCGCCGCTACCCGGGCGACTCCGGCACCCGGCAGCCGGTGCACACCGTCTACGTCCCCGCCGACGCCTTCCGTGCCGAGACCGTACGGGAGTGGGGCCGCCAGGCGCTGGAGGCCTTCGACACCCACGCCGGCACCCCTGCCGAGCTCGCCCGCGCCCTCGGCGTCGCCGACGACGAGCTGCTCGCGGACGTGCACGCCCGGGTGCGCGCCAAGCTGGAGCGCGAGCCGATCGAGGACCTGCGGGTCGACTTCGAGGACGGCTACGGGCCCCGCCCGGACGCCGAGGAGGACGCCGCCGCCGTCCGGGCCGCCGAGCTGGTCGCCGCCGCGGTGGCCGACGGCGGCGCGCCGCCGTACCTCGGCATCCGGATCAAGTGCATGGAGGAGCCCGTCCGCGCCCGCGGTATCCGCACCCTGGAGCTGTTCCTCGCCACCCTGCTGGCGAACGGCGGCCTGCCGGAGGGCCTGGTGCTGACCCTTCCCAAGGTCACCTACGCCGAGCAGGTCACCGCACTGGTCCGGCTGCTGGAGGACTTCGAGCGCAGGGCCGGGCTGCCCGCCGGCCGGATCGGCTTCGAGATCCAGATCGAGACCACCCAGGCGATCCTCGGCCCGGACGGCCGGGCCACCGTCGCCCTGATGATCGAGGCCGCCGAGGGCCGCGCCACCGGCCTGCACTACGGCACCTTCGACTACAGCGCCTCCTGCGGAGTCAGCGCGGCCTACCAGAGCATGGACCACCCGGTCGCCGACCACGCCAAGGCGGTCATGCAGGTGGCCGCAGCCGGCACCGGGGTCCGGCTCTCCGACGGCTCGACCAACGTGATCCCCACCGGCTCCACCGGGCAGGTGCACGCCGCCTGGAAGCTCCACCACGACCTGGTCCGCCGCTCGCTGGCCCGCGCCTACTACCAGGGCTGGGACATGCACCCGGCGCACCTGCCGACCCGCTACGTCGCGGTCTACTCCTTCTACCGCGAGGGCCTGGCGGCCGCCGCCGCCCGGCTGGCCGCGTACGTCGCCAAGGCGGGCGGCGACGTGATGGACGAACCGGCCACCGCCCGGGCGCTCAGCGGCTACCTGCTGCGCGGCCTGGACTGCGGCGCCGTCGACCCGGCCGAGGTCACCGCGCTGACCGGCCTGGACCGCGCCCGACTGGACGCCCTGGCCGGCCGCTGAGCCTCCGGCCACCCGCCCCGGCCGCCGCCCGGTTCCCGCGGCCGCCGACCCCCCGGTCGCGCGCCAACTAGGCTGGCAGTGCCGCCCCGGACCTCCGGGGTGCGCGCCGCCAGCCGTCGCCGTTCCCGGGAGAACCACCGCGCCATGTCCGCCACGCCGGAACCGACCACCAGGCCGTACCTCACCATCCGGCGGGCCGGCAGCCACGAGACCGAGATCAAGAAATCCCGCTTCATCTGCCACCTCGCCCGGGTCCGCGACGAGGACGAGGCGCAGGCCTTCATCGCCGGCATCCGCAAGCAGTACTGGGACGCGCGGCACAACTGCACCGCCTTCGTGGTCGGCGACGAGCAGCGCCGCGAGCGTTCCAGCGACGACGGCGAGCCCGGCGGCACGGCCGGGGTGCCGATGCTGGAGGTGCTGCGCCGACGCGGCCTGACCGATACCGTCGCCGTGGTGACCAGGTACTTCGGCGGGATCAAGCTCGGCGCGGGCGGCCTGGTGCGGGCGTACGGGAACGCGGTGTCGGAGGCGGTCGACGAGGTCGGCCTGCTGGAGCGGCGGCCGGTCGCGCTGCTCGCGGTGACGGCGGACCACGTCCGCGCCGGGCGGGTGGAGAACGACCTGCGGGCCGCCGGGTACGCGGTGAGCGACCTCGCCTACGAGGCGGCCGGGGTGCGGATCGAGGTGGGCGTGCCGGAGCCGGAGGTGGCCGGGTTCCACACCTGGCTGGCCGAGGCGACCGGCGGTACGGCGGTGGCGGTGCCGGCCGGCCGCACCTACGTCGAGGTACCGGTCTGACGCACGGCCCCAGCGGGTCGTGTCCGTAGCCGAGCGGTTGCGCCACGCGGAAGACGGCTTGAACAGATTCACTCGAACGTAGTGTCGTGACCCGGAGTTGGAACTTCCGCTCCGGGCCGTGGCGTTTCCTGGGCAAGGATCCGGCCGAACCGGACGAAAACCATCGATGGAGGACACCAGACCCCACCCCGCTGCACGGAGGTATGCGCATGACCTCAGACCGCTCGCCGTCGCCCGCCGGTGCCGACCTACCCGGCCCCCGCAGCTCCGCGACGCCCTACCGGATGACCGTCACCACCGCCCTTCCGCACGCCGAGGCCGTCGCCCTGGCCGACGAACAGCTCGCCTCCTGGCTGAAGCAGGAGGGCTGCGACGAGCCCCCGCCCACCCCGGATACCCGTTCGGGAGCGTCCCCCGCCGTCGAACGCCTGTGCCTGGGCGAGCGCGTCCTGCTGGACCGGGACCACGGACCGCTGCGCGGCGGCCCGGGCGCCGGCCGCTACGACCGCCGCCGCCTGCGCACCCCGGCCCCGCACGGCACCCGGCAGCTCACCCTCACCGTGGCCACCGGCGCCGGAGGCCCCACCTGGTTCCGGCTGGAGGCCGAGACCCACCACACCGGCAGCGGCGTGCGCACCCCCTGCCGGGTGCCGGTACCCGAGCTCGCCCGCACGTTGCTCCCGCTGCTGGACGCCGCCGACGGCCCGGCCGCCGTCCACCCCGCTCCCCGGGTGATCACGGCCGACGAGGTCGACGGCCTGATCGACGAGCTCTGCGACCCGGAGCGCCGATTGCCCACCGTGGTCGCCAGCGTGCCGGTGAACCTCCCGCTCGACGACTGGGTCGAGCAGGTGGTCCGCCCGCTCTGCCGACAGCTCCCCGGCCTCGCCACCGCCTACGTGCTGGACCCGGGCGCCCGCACCGGGTTCAACGTCGCGCTGGAGTACCACACCGTGTACGGGGGAGCCGTGCGCACCTACCTGCCCGAGGTCGATCCGGCCTCCCGGCAGGACGGTGCCCGCCATCCGGTGCTCGCCCGGGGCCGAATAGAACAGGACCTCCGTCGCGCCGCCGGGCTGCTCGCCCGCGAGCCGCGCCGCCTCGCCGCCGACCAGCCGCTGCCGCCGCCGCTGGCCGCCGTCCCGGTGCTGCGCGTCCCGCCCCCGCGGCTGCGTCCGACCGCCGGTCGGACGAGCCCGGCCGGAGCCGGGCTCGGGGACATGCAGGCGGACCCGGCCGCCGAACTGGCCGCGCTCGCCCGCGAGGAGCAGCAGGACCGCGCCGAGCAGCAGGCCAGGGCCGACGAACTGGAGCGGGTCCGGCGCACCCTCCGCCTCGAGCGCCGCGACCGGGGCCAGGGCCGGGACGGTCACGAGGGCCGCCTCCGCACCGCCACCCGCGGCGCCCTGAGCGGCCGGCACTGCGGCGGCCCGGCCGCCGCACCGCTCCCCGGGGCCGGTCCGGCCGCCGTCGCCCGCCGCGCCGCCGCCCAGCCCTCCGGGTGCCCGGGCAAGCCCTCGACCTTCACCGAACTCCTCGCCAGGCTCGCCGAGTTCCCGCTGCTCACCTTCACCGGCGACCAGAAGAGCGCGCTCGCCCTGGACGGACTCCAGTGCGCCGGCGCGGGCTGGGCCCGGCTCGCCTGGGACGGCCTGACGGCCCTGCAGGAGTACGCGGAGGCGGCGGTGCGCGGCGCGGCCGGCGGGGACTTCAAGCAGTGGTGCGAGCACACCCCGGACGGCTGCCACCGCTTCCCGCCCCGCAAGGCGGTGCGGGGGGAGTCCCGGACGGTGTTCAGCCACACCAAGTGGAAGCGCGAGCGGATGCTGCCGGTACCGGAGTGCGTGGACGCCTCCCGGCGCGCGTTCATGGGCGCTCACCTGCGGATCGGCGGCGGCCGCACCGCGCCCCGGCTGCACTACCTGGACGACTGTTCGGGCAGCGGCCGGATCTATGTCGGCTACATCGGCCTGCACCTCACCAACAGCCGGACCAACTGACCGGCTTGGCTGACCGCCACGCCCGTTCGGGGGACAATGTCCGGGGGCGGGGCCGCGGGCCGGTCGCTCGCCCCGGGCAGGCGCCGGACGAGCATGGGGGAACGACGACCGATGCAGTACTCAGCAGACGGCCAGTCCGACGGCGCCGCCACCGTCCAGTTCCCCCAACCGGGCTTCCTCGCCTCGGTCTTCCGCGACCTCGGCGCCGACCAGGACCCGGATCCGGACGGCGCCGCAAGCCCGGCCGCGCCCGGCCGCCCCGGCCCGGACACGGCCGGGGACGGCCGGGCCACCGTCGCCCCGTCCGGCCTGGGCCCCGCCGACTCGGGCTCCGCCGACGCCGATCCCGGCGAGGACATCGCGGCGCACGCCCGGGCCGCCGCCCTCACCCACCACCGCACGCTCACCGTCCGGGCCGAGCACGATCGCCTGGCCGACCTACTGCGGCGGGCCGCGCTTCCCGTCTCGGCCATGGACTTCGAGAGCCAGCTGCGCCACTACGAGCCCCGGCCCTACCCGGCTGACGGCTCGGACGCCGTCGACGGGGCCGAGCCCCGCTGGGAGGACTTCGCCCCCGCCGAGCCGGCCGCCGCGGACCCGGAGAGCGGTCCGTCCCGCCGCCTGCTGGACTCCGGCTACCAGCGCGAACTGGCCCAGGCCCGCCTCACCCACCAGCGCGCCCTGCGCGAGTGGCGCACCCGCCGGGCCGAGGCCGGCAGCCCGGCCGCCGACGAGTCCCGGCGCGCCCACGAGGCGGCCGAGGAGGCCCGGGCCCGCGCCGTGCGCGAGTACAACGAGAGCCTGGAGGAGTGCCGGCGGGCCTACCGGCTGGCCGAGCCGGCCGCCGTGGAGTCGCTGCTGGAACGGGCGCTGGCCGCCGCCGAGACCGCCACCCAGGACCTGTCGGCCCCCTGCCGGGCGGTCTTCCGCCCGCTCACCCGCACCGCCGTGCTGGACCTCGACCTGCCCCCGCTCGATCTGGTGCCCTCGCTCACCGGCTACCGGCTCGCCCCCGAGGGCGACATCGTCCCGGTGCCGCGCCCGCCCGCGGACCGGGCCACCGACTACCTGCGGCTGGTCGCCCGGCTCGCCCTGCGCTCGCTGCAGGCCGCCGACGCCGTGGACACCGACGAGATACTCACCGGCGTCGTCCTCAACGGCTGGCTGCGCGAGCCCGGCGCGGCCGAGCCGCTCTGCCTGCTCAGCGTGGACGCCGACCGCGACGCGCTCGCCCGCACCCGGCTGCTGCCGCCGGAGACCCCGTACGAGGACCGCGACGACGAGGGCGTCTACGCCGACGCCGAGCAGGACGAGGCCCTGGTCCGGCTGCGCCAGCTCGGCGCCGCCGTCACCCCGGACCCGTACGCCCGGACGGTCGTCCAGCCGGCCGCCCAGGCCGGTGCCACCGTCCCGGCCGCGCCCGACCTGTCCGCCAACGAGTTCGCCCACCTGGTGCGCGACCTGCTCACCCGGGGCGGACTCGCCGAGTGGAGCGTCCGACTGCGCGGCCCGGCCGGGCTGGTCGCCACCGGCGAGGGCGCCCCCGGCAGCGCGCTGCCCGGCCGCTGGGTGGTCTGGGCCTCCCGGGACACTGCGGCGGTCAGCGCGGAGCAGGTCGAGACCCTGGCCGAGGCGGTCCGCGAGGAGTCCGCCGAACGCGGCCTGCGGCTGACCACCGGCCGCTTCGCCGAGGAGGCCCTGAACCTCACCGCGGCGGAGAGCCACCGGCACATCCACCTGATCGACGGCGACGGCGTCCGCGAACTCGCCCGCACCCACCTCGGCCTGCCGCTCGCCGCCGGCCGCTGACCGGCCCCTCGAGCCGGGACGGCCCGGTCCGACCAGGGCGTTCACCCCGGCGGCCCACCCGGCGGGCGCCCCTCCGTGCCCGGACCAAGGCTGAGGGGGACCGGGCCGACAGGGATCGCGGCCGAGGAGCGGTCGCGCCTCCGGCACCCCCGGGCGATCACCGTCGAACGGCCGTCCGGTACGGTCGGCGGTCGGCCCGGCCACGGGCGGACCCCAGGGGGAGAGGAATGGGCAGAGCGCTCGGCAGACCACACGGCGGCACCGGCCATCCGGCACTCCCGGCCGACTCGCCGGACCCGGCGGAGCCGGCAACCCCGGCAGCTACGGCGGTCCCGGCGGTCCCGGCGGCGGAGGCGGCCCGATGACCGCCGTCCTGGTCGCCGCCGGGGCGTTCCTGATGACGCTGATCGGCGGCTTCGTCGCCCAGCGCACCGGCGACCGCCGCCACCTGGTGCTCGGCTTCGCCGCCGGACTGATGCTCGGCGTGGTCGCCTTCGACCTGCTGCCCGAGGCCCTCCACCAGGCGCCGGGCGAGGTGCACGGCGTGCCCCAGGCGCTGCTGATGTTCGCCGGCGGCTTCCTCACCATCCACGTGATCGAGCGCGCCGTCGCCATCCACCGCGGCCACGAGGGCGAGTACGCCGAACACACCCACGGTCACCACCACGGCCACGCCCACCGTTCCGGACACCAGGGCATCGGCCTGACCGCCGCGCTGGCCCTGGTCGGGCACAGCGTGATGGACGGCTTCGCGATCGGCGCCGCCTTCCAGGCCGGCACCACGGTCGGCACCGTGGTGGCCATCGCGGTGGTCGCGCACGACTTCGCCGACGGCTTCAACACGTACACGATCACCCACCTGTACGGGAACGACCGGCGCCGGGCGCTGACCCTGCTCGCGGCCGATGCGCTGGCCCCGGTCTCCGGCGCCGCGATCACCCTGGCCTTCACCATCCCGGAGCACCTGCTCGGCCTCTACCTGGGCTTCTTCTCCGGTTTCCTGCTCTACCTGGCGACCTCCGACATCCTTCCCGAGGCGCACAGCCCGCACCCGTCGCGCAGCACCCTGCTGTGCACGGTGGCCGGCGTCGGCTTCATGTGGCTGGTCATCGGCTTCACCGGCTAGCGCACCGAGCCCGCCCGCCAACGTGCCGAGCCCTGCCCACCCGCCGGGCTCCCTGCTACCGCCCCTGGGGCTCCTCGGCCGGGCCCCAGCAGTCCCGCATCGCCGCCAGCGCCTCGGTGATCGCCGGCCGCCGGGAGGCCTGGGAGCGCCAGAGCGCGAACACCCGCCGGCTCGGCTGCGAGGCGACCGGGCGGGCCGCCACCCCGGCCGGCAGCGGGCCCCGGCCGAGCCGGGGCACCACGGCCATCCCCAGACCGGCCGCCACCAGCGCGATCTGGGTCTCGAAGTCGCCGACCTGGTAGTGCACGTCCGGCTCCTCGCCGACCTCGCGCAGGGTGCGGACCAGCCAGTCGTGGCAGATGTTGCCCGGCGGCACGCTGATCCAGCGCTGCCCGCGCAGCCGTTCCACCGGCACCGCGTCCAGCGCCGCCAGGTCGTCCCCGGCGGGCAGCACCAAGTCCACCGGGTCCGTCCCGAGGTCCAGCCGGGAGAGCCCCTCCTGCACCGGCAGCGGCACGCTCGGCCAGTCCTGCACCAGCGCCAGGTCCACCTCGCCCCGCGCCACCAGATCCGCCGCCGGGTACGGGTCGCTCTCCAGCAGCCGTACGTCCAGCTCCGGGCAGCGCCGGCGCAACTCGGCCAGCACCCCGGGCATCAGCCCGCGCGCCCCGGTCGCGAAGGCGGCCACCAACAGCCGCCCGACCGCCTGTCCGCGCTGCTCCTCCAGCCGTACCTCGGCCTGCTCCACCAGCCCCAGGACGGTCCGCGCGGTGGCGGCCAGCTCGCGGGCCGCGTCGGTCAGCACCACGCCCCGGCCCTGCCGCTCCAGCAGCACCGTGCGGGTCTCCCGCTCCAGCTTGGCGATCTGCTGGGAGACCGCCGAGGGCGTGAAGCCGAGCGCGGCCGCCGCCCCGCCGACCGAGCCGTGCACCGCCACCGCGTGCAGCGCCCGCAGGCGCCCCAGATCCATCATGCAGCGATCCTAAAGCGTTTCCTTCAGTATTCATCGCTGGTGCTACACGTTCCCCGGCCGCCATGCTCGACCCATGACCCCAACACCCGCCGCTCCGGCCAGCGTGAGCATGCGCCCCCGTCACATCGCCCTGGCCGTCCTGGTGGCCGCCGTCTGGGGCCTCAACTTCGTCCTCATCGACGTCGGCCTGGACGACTTCCCGCCGCTGCTGTTCTGTGCCCTGCGGTTCACCGTGGTCGCCGTGCCGGCGGTCTTCTTCGTCGGCCCGCCCAGGGTGGCCTGGCGCTGGGTGCTGGCGGTCGGCGTGGTCCTCGGGGTGGTCAAGTTCGGGCTGCTCTTCCTCGGCATGCACGCCGGGATGCCGGCCGGTCTCTCCTCCCTGGTGCTCCAGGGCCAGGCCGGCTTCACCGCGCTGTTCGCCGGCGTCCTGCTGCGCGAGCGCCCGGGCGGGCGGCGGCTGCTCGGTCTGGCGATCGCCTTCGCGGGCATCGCCCTGTGTGCCTTCGACCAGGGCCTCGGCGGCCCGTTCGGCGCCTTCGTCCTGGTCGTGCTGGCGGCCGTCGCCTGGGGCCTGTCCAACGTGCTGACCCGAAAGGCCTCGCCGCCGGACGCACTGCGCTGGATGGTCTGGGTCAGCGCCGTCCCGCCGCTGCCGCTGCTGGCCCTGTCCCTGCTGGTCGAGGGGCCGGGGGCGGACCTGCGCGCGCTGCGCGGGATGACCCTCGGCGGGCTCGGCGCGATCGCCTACGTCGGGCTGCTCTCCACCCTGTTCGGATTCGTCGCCTGGAGCTACCTGCTGCGCGGCTACGACGCCACCGCCGTCGCGCCCTACTCGCTGCTGGTGCCGGTGTTCGGGATGTCCTCGGCCTGGCTGCTGCTCGGCGAGCGGGTCAGCCCGACGGCCGCCGCGGCCGCCCTGCTGGTGATCGCCGGGATCGGGATCAGCGCGCTGCGCCCGGGGGCGCCGTCCGCGGTGGCGGCCCGGCTGCGAGGAAGCGGGCCTCGGCGGCGCGCAGCACTCGCAGCAGCACCTCCTCGTCCTCGGGGCTGACCTCGCCGAAGTACTCCTGCGCCACCTCGTCCCGTACCTGCCCGATCCGCTCCAGCGCCGCGCGCCCGGCCTCGGTCAGCAGGATCCGGACCGCCCGCCGGTCGGCCGGGTCGGGGCGGCGCTCGACCAGCCCCGCCTCCTCCAGTGCGTCGACCACCGTGGTGGCCGAGCGCGGGGCGATGTGCAGCTTCTCCGCGAGGTCGCTCAGCCGCATCGCGTGGTCCGTCGTCTCGCAGCCGGGTACGTGGGCGAGCGTGCGCAGCGCCCGGGCCTGGCCGGGGGTGATGCCGTACGGCTCCAGCCGCCAGCCGGTCTGGCGGCGGATCCGCTTGATCGCCCTGGTCATCGCGTCCGCGAGTTCGGCGGCCGTGCCGGGGGCGCCGGGCCGGGGGCCGGGGGAGGCGGCCGCCGGATCGTCGGGCGGCGTGGTGGTCATCGGCGGTCTCCTCGGCTGGCGTCGGCGCCCAAGCGTATCGGCCGGTCCGGGGCGTGCGGCCGACGCCGGGAAGTGAACGAGAAATATGTTGAGCCTAGCTCAGCATCTGGGCTACGGTACTCCCCAGTGAGGGGACCCTAAGTTCCCTCCCCGTCCCTGGAGGGCCCATGCCCGTTTCCACCGCGCGCGTCGCCACCGACCGCCCCGCCCGCTATGCCAAGCAGCTCGCCGCCCACATGAGCCGCAAGATCGAGACGTCCTTCTCCCCGGAGACCGGCCGCGGCACCCTGGTCTTCAGCGCCGGCACCGCCACCCTGGAGGCCCAGGCGGACGCGCTGCTGCTCACGGTCGAGGGTGAGCGCGAGAACCTGCCCGGCCTGGAGGACGTGGTCGGCCGCCACCTCGTCCGCTTCGGTGCTCGCGACGAACTCGTCGTCGAATGGCACCGCGACAACGGCGAGGCCGGCCTCGTCCACCGCAACGAGGACCCCGAGGCCTGACCGCCTCAGCCGCCCGGCCGGGGCAGCCACCGGTCGAGCGCCCACAGCGCCAGGGTGGCCAGGCACCAGCTGGCCACCACGTCCAGCACCCAGTGGAAGTCGCTCCACACCAGCCCCGCGCCCACCCCGAGCGCCAGCACCACCGCGCCCGCGGTCAGCCCGCGCGCCGTCCGCGCCCCCGCCACCCGGGCCAGCAGCAGCGCCGCCACGCCGTACGAGAACGTCGCGGTCGCGGTGTGCCCGGACGGGAACCAGCCCCACTGCCCCGGCGCCAGCGGGTCCCCGAGCGGACCCGGCCGGGCGAACGCCGCCTTCGCCGGAACCACCAGCAGCGGGATCAGCACCGCGGTCAGCACCGCCACCGGCAACGGCAGCCACCAACACCCCGCCCCCGACCGGCGCCACCACCACGCGGCCAGCCCCCCGGCCGCCAGCAGCACCGGAACGGCCGGCGCACCGCTGCCCAGGTCCGACAACAGGTGGCCCAGGTGGTCGAGCAGGGCGCTCGGGTGGTCCCGGTGGGACGAGCCGACGGCCGCGTGCACCGAGCGGTCCAGCCCGAGCAGCGGCCCGTCCATCGCCACCTGCCAGGAAACCAGCAGCAACACTACCGCCGCCACCACTGGCACCGCCACCGAGCGGGCCGCCCGGCCCAGGACGGCGGACAGCCGCCCCGGAGCAGGGGGGAGAGCTCCGGGGCGGCTCTGATGATCGCCGTTCCGTGCGCCCCGGGGGGTGTGGGTCGGACGGTCGGTCGATCGGCCTTCGGTGTGTGCCGACCCTCGCGGGTCGACCTGGTTGTCCTCGCGGCGCCGACGCGGACCCGCCCCTCGGAGAGGCTCCGCGGACGGCTCCGCCAATGGCTGAGGCTCGCTGTCCATCTGTGATGACACTACGTCAACCGCCCTTCCACACCGAGCGCCTTCAGCGATTCCGCACATCATCTTCACCCCGCTCCGGGCAACCTCGGGGCGGTCCCGTCGATCATGCCGGAGCCGCCCGGACCAGCCCGCGGACGGCCCCACGGGCGCCCCCGCGGACGACCCCGGCGAACCGAACGGCCCGTGGGGACCAGGGTCCCCACGGGCCGTTCAGCGCTGTCCGGACATCCCTCCGGCGGGCAGGTGGCGCCTGGATCAGGCGGCGGTGACACCCTGGAGCGCGAAGGCGCCCTCGATGATGTCCAGACCCTCGGTGAGCAGGTGCTCCGGGATCACCAGCGGCGGCAGGAAGCGCAGCACGTTGCCGTAGGTGCCGGCGGTGAGGACCACCAGGCCCTCGGCGTGGCAGGCCTTGGCCACCGCGGCGGTGAACTCCGGGTTCGGCTCCTTGGAGCCCGGCTTCACCAGCTCCACGGCGATCATCGCGCCGCGACCGCGGACGTCACCGATCACCTCGAACTTCTCCTGCATCGCCCGCAGACGGCCCAGCATGACCTCACCGATCCGCTGCGCCTTGCCGACAAGGTCCTGCTCCTTCATCGTCTCGATGGCACCCAGCGCGGCGGCGCAGGCCACCGGGTTGCCGCCGTAGGTGCCGCCCAGGCCGCCCGCGTGCGCGGCGTCCATGATCTCGGCGCGACCGGTCACCGCGGCCAGCGGCAGACCACCGGCGATGCCCTTGGCGGTGGTGATCAGGTCCGGGACGATGCCCTCGTCCTCACAGGCGAACCACTGGCCGGTGCGGCAGAAACCGGTCTGGATCTCGTCGGCGACGAACACGATGCCGTTCGCCTTCGCGTACTCCACGATCGCCGGCAGGAAGCCCTTGGCCGGCTCGATGAAGCCGCCCTCGCCCTGGATCGGCTCGATGATGATCGCCGCGACGTTCTCGGCGCCGATCTGCTTGTTGATGATGTCGATCGCCTGGGCGGCGGCCTCGGCGGCGCAGTTCTCCGCGCCGGTCAGCCAGCGGTACGGGTAGGCCACCGGCACCCGGTAGATCTCCGGGGCGAACGGACCGAAGCCCTGCTTGTACGGCATGTTCTTCGCCGTCAGGCCCATGGTCAGGTTGGTGCGGCCGTGGTAGCCGTGGTCGAACACCACGACGGCGGTGCGCTTGGTGTAGGCGCGGGCGATCTTCACCGCGTTCTCGACCGCCTCGGCGCCCGAGTTGAACAGCGCCGTGCGCTTCTCGTGGTCACCCGGGGTCAGCTCGTTCAGCTGCTCGGCGACGGCCACGTAACCCTCGTACGGGGTCACCATGAAGCAGGTGTGGGTGAAGGCGGCCAGCTGCTCGCTCGCCTTGGCCACCACGGCCTCGGCGCTGTTGCCGACGTTGGTCACGGCGATGCCGGAGCCGAAGTCGATCAGCGAGTTGCCGTCCACGTCCTCCAGCACGCCGCCGTTCGCACGGGTGACGTACACCGGCAGGGTGGTCCCGACGCCGGCCGCCACCGCACCCAGCTTGCGGGCCTGCAGCTCCTGCGACTTCGGACCGGGGATCGCGGTGACCAGACGGCGCTCCTGCGGGAGCGGCGTTACGGCGCTCATGGGGTATCTCCAGACTTCTCGGCTCGGTGCTTCGCAGGCTACGGCCGCCCTCCCCGGCCGGGCATGCGCCACTCGGTAGCACTGCGCCGTCCGACTTGTCCGGCACGGCCAGCACGGCTTCCACGACTACCCGCAGGCCCCGCTCCACTACCCTGAGCACGGGCGTGTCGCCGGTACGGCGGCATGGGTATGGCGGCACCGACGGCGGTCGGGCCGGGCGGGCGAGGGAGCGGGGCCGTACATGGCACAGGACGGGTCACACCACCACGTCGAACACATCACCACCAGACCCCCGACCCCCCTGCCCCACCAACGGCCCGGCACCCCCGCCTTCGACCTCGCCGCCTGGGCCACCGCCCCGCGTCCCGAAGCCGAACCGGGCGTCTACCGGCTCGGCTACCGCCGCATCGACCCGGAGCGCGCGGAGGCGGCCCGGGTCCCGACCTGGCCGCTGCTGCTGCGGGCGGTGCTCAACGCGGTGGTGGGGTGGCTGGCTTTCGTCTACGGGGTCGAGTTCGCCAAGGACGGGACCACACTCATCGGTGTCCTTCCCTCCCAATCCGCGTTCGTCGCCACCTCCGTGGTGTTGACCCTGAACGCTCTGGTGCTGGGCGTGGTCATCAAGGTATTCGGCCGCATGGGCCGCTGGCTCGAGGTCTGGCGCCGCTACGCCGCCCCGCTGCTGTCGCGGACGGTGACGCAGGAGGAGCCCGTCGAGGAGACGGGCCCGGCGGCGGAGGCGGCCCGCAGGCTGGACCCGTGGGACGGGTTGCGCCGGGGCGGGGCGGTGGAGGCGGCGGTGCGGCTGGAGGCGGAGGTCGTCGGCGACGTCGACTACGTGCGGATCCGGCGGGCCTGGGAGTCCGCGCAGGCGGACCCGGTGTTCGTGCCCGCCTTCACCGAGCAGGTGGCCGCCCGCGGCGCGGCGGCCTTCGCCCATCCCTCCGAGGCGCGCGAGCTGCCCGGCCGCGCGCGGCGGCACGATCTGCTGCTCGGCCAGGTCTGCCTCGGTGTCGCGCAGGACGTGCCGAAGAACCCGCTGAGCCACCGGGCGGCCGACTTCGCGCTGGACCCGGCGGTGCTGGGCACCTCGCTGCTGGCGGTGGGCCCGGCCGGGACGGGGAAGACGGCGCGGCTGGCCCGGCCGGTGGCCGAGGCGCTGTGCCTGCAGGCGCTGGCCGGTACGGCGTGCGCGGTGGTGGTCGGGGCGGCGGACGCCGACCTGGGCCCGGACGCCTGGTACGACGTGGTGATCGCGCCCGGCGACCCGGCCTCGGTGTACGGGCTGGACCTCTTCGGTGCGGCGCGGGACCCGGACGAGGCGGCCGCCCGGCTGGCCGACGCGCTGCTGCCGGACGAGCTGACCGCCCGCGCGGAGAACGCCCGGACGGCGCTGCAGCAGGTGGTGGGCCCGTTCCACGCCGCGTTCGGCCGCTACCCGGGGATGCGCGAGCTGCGGGCGTTGCTGGGCGGCGAGCCGGATGCGCTGGCGGCGCTGGTGAAGGCGCTCGGCGTGGCCGGCCGGTTGGCCGTGTACGAGCGGGACCTGGAGCACCGGGAGCGCCAGCGCGACCGGGCGGACGACCCGGGGACGCTGCTGGCGGACCGGCTGGGCCTGTTGGAGCGGCCCGCGTTCGAGGGGGCCTTCGCGACCGACGGCACGGGCCGGCCCCCGTTCGCGATGCGGGTGCTGGACCACCCGCTGCGGGTGCGGGTGAAGCTGCCCGAGCGCAGTCACCCGGAGGCCGCCCGGATGCTGTCCCGGCTGGTGGTGGGGCAGTTCGTGCAGGCGGCCGGGGCCCGCGAGGACCGCTCGCTGTTCGCGGGCCTGGTGGTCGACGACGCCTCGGCGGCCTTGGACGCCAACACCGTTCGCGGCCTGCAGCGGATGCGCGGCGCGAACGCGGGCGCGGTGCTGCTGCTGCGCACCTTGGTGGACCTGCCTGAGGCGCTGCGGGCGCCGCTGTTCGGCGCGGTCGGCTGCCGGATGGCCTTCCCCGGGATCGCGCCCTGGGACGGGCGGCTGTTCTCGGAGGCCTGGGGGACGCACCTGGTGCAGGAGACGGCGGTGACCCACACCCCCGACACCTCCGGTGGCGTGGTGAGGCGGGTCGGGCGGATCGGGCGGAAGGCGTTGTCGGGGACGACGGCGCAGACGGAGTCGGTGACGACGCGGGATGTGGAGAGGCTGCGGTGGTCCCCGTCGGATCTGGCGCACGCGTTGCCGGCGGGGCACGCGGTGGTGTCGTTGACGGCGGTGTCGGGGGAGCAGGTGCCGCCGTTGCTGGTCGACCTGCGGGGGTGAACGGGGGTGAACGGGGGCGACCGGGGGCGGCGGTAGGGAAGTCGCCTTCGAGGTGGATTCGGCAGTGCCGGTTGTCCGGGGCGTCCATAATGAAGGGGAGAGACCCTCACTAGTCCCACTGCCCTCTCCTCGCCCGGCCGCAACGGCGCGGTCAGGTCGACCCCCCGAAGGTGCCATGCCCCCCACACTCGCCTCCGTCGTCCGCAACAGTTCGCTCCACCTGACGGTGCTCGCCGGTGCGGACCACCTGGAGCGGCCGGTCCGCTGGGTGCACACCAGTGAGCTGGACGACCCGACGCCGTTCCTGGAGGGTGGCGAGCTGCTGCTCACCACCGGTATCAAGCTGGGCCGCACGGCGGCGCAGCTGCAGGCGTACGTGCACCGGCTGGCCGATGCCGGGGTGGTCGGGCTGGGGCTGGGGGTGGGGCTGTCGCACACGGAGGTGCCGCAGCCGCTGGTGGAGGCGGCGCAGCAGCGGGGGCTGCCGTTGCTGCGGGTGCCGGAGCCGACGCCGTTCATCGCGATCAGCAAGGTGGTTTCGGCGGCGCTGGCCGCGGAGCAGTACGAGGCGGTGACGACCAGTTTCGAGGCCCAGGAGGAGCTGACCCGGGCGGCGCTCGGGAAGGACGGCACGACGGCGGTGGTGCGTCGGCTGGCGGCCCGGCTGGGGGGCTGGGCGGCGCTGTACGACGGGTCGGGAGCACTGTCGGTGGTGGCGCCGGACTGGGCGGCGCGCCGGGCCGGGAGGCTGGCGGCGGAGGTGGACCGGCTGCGGCGGCGTCCGGCGCCGTCGAGCGCGGCGCTGCAGGGGCGTTCGCCGGGGATAGACACGGCGGACGAGGACTACGTGGTGGTCCAGTCGCTGGGGGCGGACCGGCGGGCCCGGGGTTTCCTGGCGGTGGGGACCGAGGACCGGATCACGCCGACCGAGCGGTACGTGCTGAACGCGGCGGTGGCGCTGCTGACCCTCACCCTGGAGCGTTCGCGGGAGTTGCGCCAGGCGGAGGAGCGGATGGGCGCTGCGCTGCTGCGGATGGTGCTGGCGGGTGAGGTGGCGACGGCCCGGCAGGTGGCGGTGGGGCTGTTCGGCGGGATGCCGGAGGGGACGATACGGGTCCTGGTGGCCGGGGCCGGGCCGACCGCGGATGCCGCGGAGGCGCTCGCGGAGCTGGGGGACCGGGCCGAGCAGGCGGGTGCCAGGGTGGGCGAGAAGCTGCTGGTGGCGCGGGAGGACGGCGCGCACGGGCCGCGGCTGATGGTGCTGGCGCTGGACAACGGCGCGGTGCACCGGGCCTGCCTGGGCGTGGTGGAGGAGCACGAGGGCCTGTCGCTGGGCGTTTCGGCGCCGGCCGCGCTGGAGGAGGCCGGTACGGCGCACGCGCAGGCGGAGCGGGCGCTGGCGGTGGCGCTGCGCGGTGGCCGCAGGTCGGTGGACCACGAGGAGGTCGGTGCGGGTTCGCTGCTGCCGCTGCTCGGGGAGGACGCGGTGACGGCCTTCGCGGAGGGGCTGCTGCGGCCGCTGCGCGAACACGACCGGACGGCCCGGGGTGACCTGGTGGCCTCGTTGCGGGCGTGGCTGTCGCGGCACGGGCAGTGGGACGCGGCGGCGGCCGACCTGGGAGTGCACCGGCACACGCTGCGCTACCGGATGCGCCGGGTCGAGGAGCTGTTGGGCCGTTCGCTGGACGACACCGACGTGCGGATGGAGCTGTGGCTGGCGCTGCGCTCCGGCGAGGAATAGAACACACGCCTGGACGCGGTGGAGTGGCCCCGGAGCCGAACACTCCTGGTCGGCCAATCCGATCGGCCTGCCCTCGCCCCTACCCTCGGGTTCGGGTCCCACGCCCGTGGGCCGTACGACGACGAGGAGAGGGCCGGTACCACGGTGACCACCACGTACGATTTCTGGCTCGCCGGCCGCCGGGCGAGCGGTGACGCCGACTTCGAGGTGCACAACAGCTGGGACGGCCGTCTGGTCGGCAGGGTCAGCGTTCCGACCGAGGCCCAGGTCGAGGAGGCGCTGGACGCCGCCGTGGCCGCGCTGCCGGTGTTCGCCGCCACCCCGGCGCACCAGCGGGCCGCCGCCCTGGACCACGTGGCCAAGCGGCTGGCCGAGCGCACCGAGGAGCTCGCCCGGCTGATCACCGCCGAGAACGGCAAGCCGATCAAGTGGGCCCGCGGCGAGGTGGGCCGCGCGGTGTCGGTCTTCCGCTGGGCCGCCGAGGAGGCGCGCCGGACCAACGGCGAGACGATGCGGCTGGACACCGACCCGGGCGGCGTGGGCCGTTTCGCGGTGGTCCGCCGTTTCCCGCGCGGGGTGGTGCTGGGGATCGCCCCGTTCAACTTCCCGCTGAACCTGGTCGCCCACAAGGTCGCCCCGGCGATCGCGGTCGGTGCCCCGATCATCCTCAAGCCGGCTCCGGCGACCCCGCTGTCGGCGATGGTGCTGGGCGAGATCCTGGCCGAGACGGACCTGCCGGTCGGTTCCTGGTCGATCCTGCCCGTGCCCAACGACCGGATGCCGGCCCTGGTGCAGGACGGGCGCGTGCCGGTGATCTCCTTCACCGGTTCGGACAAGGTCGGCTACCAGATCATGGACTCGGTGCCGCGCAAGCACACCACCCTGGAGCTGGGCGGCAACGCCGCGGCCGTGGTGCTCGCGGACTGGTCCTCGGAGGCCGACCTGGACTGGGCGGCGACCCGGATCGCGATGTTCGCCAACTACCAGGGCGGCCAGTCCTGCATCTCGGTGCAGCGGGTGATCGCCGACGCGTCGGTGTACGACGCGCTGGTGGAGAAGGTCGTCGCCAAGGTCGCGGCGCAGGTCACCGGTGACCCGAACGACGACGCGACGGACGTCGGCCCGCTGGTCGACGAGAACGCCGCGAAGCGGGTGGAGTCCTGGGTGGACGACGCGGTCGCCAAGGGCGCCAAGGTGCTCGTCGGCGGCACCCGCGAGGGTGCGACCTATGCCCCGACCGTGCTGGCCGAGCTGCCCGCGGACGCGATCCTGGCCAAGGCCGAGGTGTTCGGCCCGGTGCTGTCGCTGCACCGGGTGGAGGGCGTGGCGGAGGCCTTCGCGGCCGTCAACGACTCGCCGTTCGGCCTGCAGGCGGGTGTGTTCACCCACGACCTGCAGACCGCCTTCCGGGCGCACCGGGAGCTGGAGGTCGGCGGTGTGATCATCGGCGACGCGCCGTCCTACCGTGCCGACCAGATGCCGTACGGCGGCGTCAAGGACTCCGGCGTCGGCCGTGAGGGCGTCAAGTACGCGATGGACGACTACACCGTCGAGAAGGTCATGGTCCTGACCGGCCTCGATCTCTGAGGGGCCGGCTGACGCGGGGCCCGGTCCGGTGCGGACCGGGCCCCGCGTCGCGTTCAGCCGTCGTGGCCGGCCGCGGCGGCGACCGCCTCGGCGACGGTGGCGTTCCCGGCGACCAGCTCCAGGGTCTGTCCGGCGGTGCCGGGCTCGTGCAGCAGCGCGGCCAGGACGGCGGCCACGTCGGCCCGGTCGACCGTGCCGCGGCCGACCGAGGGGGCGAGGCGGACCAGGCCGGTGCCGGGGCCGTCGGTGAGCGACCCTGGGCGCAGCACCGTCCAGTCCAGCGCGGTGCGGGAGCGGACGGCGTCGTCGGCGGCGCCCTTGGCCCGCAGGTAGGTCTGGAAGACCTCGTCGGCGGGGTGGTGGGCGGCCGCGTCGGCGCCCATCGAGGAGACCATGAGGTACCGCCGGACCCCGGCGAGTTCGGCGGCGTCGGCGAGCAGGACGGCTGCGTCGCGGTCGACGGTGTTCTTGCGGGCGGCGCCGCTGCCCGGGCCGGCGCCGGCGGCGAAGACCACCGCGTCGGTGTCGGCGAGCAGGGCGGCGAGCTGCGGGGCGGTGGCGGACTCCAGGTCGAGCACCAGCGGCTCGGCGCCGGCGTCGACGAGGTCCCGGGCCTGTTCGGGGCGGCGGATGATCCCGGCGGGGCGGTCGCCGCGGTCGGCGAGCAGCCGTTCGAGTTTCAGCGCGATCTGTCCGTGGCCCCCGGCGATGACGGTACGCATGGTTCCGAAGGTAATCGGAATGATCGGGGGTCGTCCTGGGGAGCGCCGTGAACAGGACACAATGGGCACATGACTTCGCTCGCCCACCCGCAGCTGCGTTTCACGCCCACCGTGGCGGACCCCTCCGGCCCCCGGGAGCTGGTGATCCTCGGTTCGACCGGTTCGATCGGCACCCAGGCCATCGACGTCGTGCTCCGCAATCCGGACCGGTTCCGGGTGGTCGCCCTGTCGGCGGCGGGCGGCCGGGTGGAGCTGCTGGCCGAGCAGGCGCTGCGGTTGGGCGTGCACACCGTGGCGGTGGCCGATCCGGCGGCCGAGCCGGCGCTGCGCGAGGCGCTGGCGGCGAAGGCGGCGGGTCGTCCGCTGCCGGCCGTGCTGGCGGGTCCGGACGCGGCCACCGAGCTGGCCGCGACGGAGTGCCACTCGGTGCTGAACGGCATCACCGGTTCGATCGGGCTGCGGCCGACGCTGGCCGCGCTGCGGGCCGGCCGGGTGCTGGTGCTGGCCAACAAGGAGTCGCTGATCGTCGGCGGCCCGCTGGTGAAGGCGCTGGCGAAGCCGGGGCAGATCGTGCCGGTGGACTCGGAGCACACGGCGATCTTCCAGGCGCTGGCCGGCGGTACCCGGGCCGAGGTCCGCAAGCTGGTGGTGACGGCGAGCGGCGGTCCGTTCCGGGGCCGTACCCGCGAGGAGCTGGCCGGGGTGACGGCGGCGGACGCGTTGGCGCACCCGACCTGGGCGATGGGCCCGGTCATCACGATCAACTCGGCGACCCTGGTGAACAAGGGCCTGGAGGTGATCGAGGCGCACCTGCTGTACGACGTGCCGTTCGACCGGATCGAGGTCGTGGTCCATCCGCAGTCGGTGGTGCACTCGATGGTGGAGTTCACCGACGGTTCGACGCTGGCGCAGGCCAGCCCGCCGGACATGCGGATGCCGATCGCGCTGGGCATGGGCTGGCCGGACCGGGTGCCGGACGCAGCCCCCGCCTGTGACTGGACCAAGGCCGCGACCTGGGAGTTCTTCCCGCTGGACAACGAGGCCTTCCCGTCCGTCGAGCTGGCCCGTGAGGTGGGCACCCTGGGCGGGACGGCTCCGGCGGTGTTCAATGCCGCGAACGAGGAATGCGTGGAAGCCTTCCTGAAGGGCCGCCTCGCCTTCACCGGAATCGTGGACACTGTTGCGAAGGTCGTGGCCGAGCACGGACAGCACGACGGTCGGGTGGCTTCGGCGGGAACTTCCCTGACCGTCGAGGACGTCCTGCACGCGGAGGACTGGGCGCGCGCCCGGGCCCGCGAGCTGGCGGCGGGCTGACGGCCCCGACGGCGGCGCCGGAACCAGGGCGCCGCCACGCGGCAGGGATCGCGGTACGACGAGACGATGAGCGGAGCGGCATGACGGAGGACCAGCGGTGGCAACGGTTTTGACGGTGGTCGGCATCCTGGTCTTCGTGGTCGGGCTGCTCGTCTCGATCGCCTGGCACGAGCTCGGCCACCTCTCCACGGCCAAGCTGTTCGGCATCCGGGTGCCGCAGTACATGGTCGGCTTCGGCCCGACCATCTGGTCGCGCCGCAAGGGCGAGACCGAGTACGGCATCAAGGCGATCCCCTTCGGCGGGTACATCCGGATGATCGGGATGTTCCCGCCGGGGGAGGACGGCCGGATCACCAAGCGCAGCAGCTCGCCCTGGCGGACCATGATCGAGGACGCCCGTGAGGCCTCCTACGAGGAGCTCCAGGAGGGCGACGAGCACCGGCTGTTCTACACCCGCAAGCCCTGGAAGCGGGTCATCGTCATGTTCGCCGGGCCTTTCATGAACCTGGTCCTGGCGTTCGGACTGTTCCTGACGGTCATGATGGGCTTCGGCGTCACCATGGCGGTGCCGACCATCGGCTCGGTCGCCCAGTGCGTCGTCAAGGCCGGCCAGCCCACCGACACCTGCCCCGCCGACGCGCCCAAGACCCCGGCCAACGAGGTGGGCCTGCGCCAGGGCGACAAGGTGCTCTCCTTCGACGGCGACCGGATCCGCGACTACGACCAGCTCCAGGCGGACATCCGGAAGTCGGCCGGCAAGCAGGTGGAGATCGTGGTGGACCGCGGCGGTCAGCGGCTCACCTTCAGGCCCACCATCGCCGTCAACGACGTGCAGAAGTACGACGGCAACGGCGTGCCGGTGAGGGGCCAGACCGTCCAGGCCGGGTTCCTCGGGTTCACCCCCAGGAGTGAAACCGTCCAGCTCGGCTTCGGGCAGTCGATCGACCGGATGTACGACATGGCCGAGAACGGGGTGAAGTCGCTGGCCGCCCTGCCCGGCAAGATCCCCGGCCTGTGGAACGCCGTCGTGGGCAACGCCCCGCGCGATCCGGACTCCCCGATCGGGATGGTCGGCGCCGCCCGGGTCAGCGGTGAGGTGTTCTCGCTCCACGAGTCGGCCGCCCAGCGGGTCGCGATCTTCGTGAACCTGCTGGCCGGGATCAACCTGTCGCTCTTCCTGTTCAACATGCTGCCGCTGCTGCCGCTGGACGGCGGCCACATCGCCGGCGCGGTCTGGGAGTCGGTCCGGCGCCGCTTCGCACGGCTGTTCCGGCGGCCCGACCCGGGCCCGTTCGACGTCGCCAAGCTGATGCCGGTGGCCTACGTCGTGGCCAGCGTCTTCATCGGGTTCACCCTGCTGGTGATGGTGGCCGACCTGGTGAATCCGGTGAAGATCGGTTAGGGCGTACGGGTACGGCGGGTGTGCTGGGCGCCCGGACCGTGCCGTACCGTGGAGGCCGGGTGCGCGATCGTCCGCGCGCCCGGCCTCGACCGTCCCGACGGCGGGGCGATCGACCACACCTCAACCCCGGGGAACCCTGCGCACATGACCGCGATCTCGCTCGGTATTCCGTCCCTGCCGCTCAAGCCGCTCGCCCGGCGACGCCACTCCCGGCAGATCATGGTCGGCAACGTGCCGGTCGGCGGCGACGCCCCCGTCTCGGTCCAGTCGATGACCACCACGGTCACCTCGGACATCAACGCCACGCTGCAGCAGATCGCCCAGCTCACCGCGTCCGGCTGCCAGATCGTCCGGGTCGCCGTCCCCTCCCAGGACGACGCCGACGCGCTGCCGATCATCGCCAGGAAGTCGCAGATCCCGGTCATCGCCGACATCCACTTCCAGCCGAAGTACGTCTTCGCCGCGATCGACGCCGGCTGCGCGGCCGTGCGCGTCAACCCGGGCAACATCAAGGCCTTCGACGACAAGGTCGGCGAGATCGCCAAGGCCGCCAAGGACGCCGGGGTGCCGATCCGGATCGGCGTCAACGCCGGCTCGCTCGACAAGCGGCTGCTGGAGAAGTACGGCAAGGCCACCCCGGAGGCGCTGGTCGAGTCCGCGCTGTGGGAGTGCTCGCTGTTCGAGGAGCACGACTTCCGCGACATCAAGATCTCGGTCAAGCACAACGACCCCGTCGTGATGATCCAGGCCTACCGCCAGCTCGCCGCCGCCTGCGACTACCCGCTGCACCTGGGCGTCACCGAGGCCGGACCGGCCTTCCAGGGCACCATCAAGTCCGCGGTCGCCTTCGGCGCGCTGCTCGCCGAGGGCATCGGCGACACCATCCGGGTCTCGCTGTCGGCCCCGCCGGCCGAGGAGATCAAGGTCGGCACCCAGATCCTGGAGTCGCTCGGGCTGCGCCAGCGCGGGCTGGAGATCGTCTCCTGCCCGTCCTGCGGCCGCGCCCAGGTCGACGTCTACAAGCTCGCGGAGGAGGTCACCGCCGGGCTGGAGGGCATGGAGGTGCCGCTGCGGGTCGCCGTCATGGGCTGCGTCGTGAACGGGCCGGGCGAGGCGCGGGAGGCCGACCTCGGGGTCGCCTCCGGCAACGGCAAGGGGCAGATCTTCGTGAAGGGTCAGGTGATCAAGACCGTGCCCGAGTCGAAGATCGTCGAGACCCTGATCGAGGAGGCGCTCAAGCTCGCCGAGCAGATGCAGGAGGAGGGCGTCGAGGCCGGTTCGCCGACCGTCGTCGCCGCGGAGTGACCGCGAGGCGCTCATGTGTCGCGGAGTGACCGCGGGGTGGTCACGTGTCGCGGGATGACTGCGGGGCGGTCACGTCGCGGGGTGGCCGCGGAGTGACGGCGGAGGGACCGTGGGGTGGTCCGAGCGCGGTCGCAGCGAAGTTTTCCGGAAGCGGGGCCGTCCGTTCGCGGACGGCCCCGCGGCCGTAGCCGGGTGGGGCCACGGAGTAGGGTGCGGCCAGAGTCGTCTCAGTGAGGTGCTGTCTCGATGATCGATCGAGGTGTGATGCTCCCCAGCTCCTTCCAGTCCGCCCGGGCGCTGGCCACCACCCGGGTGCTGGAGCCGCCCGACCTCGCGGACGCCCTGGAGATCCTCCACCGCGACCCGGTCGCCAACGCCTTCGTCGCCACCCGGGTCGAGGCCGTCGGGCTGGACCCGTGGCGGCTCGGCGGGGAGATGTGGGGCTGGTACGACGGGGACGGCGTGCTCGACGCCCTCTGCTACGCGGGGGCGAACCTCGTCCTGGTCAACGCCGGGCCGCAGGCCGTCGCGGCCTTCGCCGAGCGGGCCCGGCGGCAGGGCCGGCGCTGCTCCTCGATCGTCGGACCGGCCGGCTCGACCGCCGCCTTCTGGGCACTGCTGGAACGCAGTTGGGGGCCCGCGCGTGAAGTCCGGGGCCACCAGCCGCTGTTGGCGACCTCCTCGCCGTCCGCGGAGATCGCGCCCGATCCGCTGGTGCGCCGGGTGCGGCGCGGCGAGGTGGAGGCGGTGATGCCCGCGTGCGTGGCGATGTTCACCGAGGAGGTGGGGGTGTCCCCGCTGGCCGGTGACGGCGGGCTGCTCTACCAGGCCCGGGTGGCCGAACTCGTCACCACCGGACGGTCGTTCGCGCGGTTCACCGAGGACGGGCAGGTGGTGTTCAAGGCCGAGATCGGGGCCGTGACCGAGGGCGCCTGCCAGATCCAGGGAGTCTGGGTGGCGCCGGAGTACCGGGGGCGGGGACTGTCCGAGACCGGGATGGCCGCGGTGCTGGAGATCGCGCTGCGGGAGGTCGCGCCGGTGGTCTCGCTGTACGTCAACGACTTCAACCTGCGGGCGCGGGCGGCGTATCGGCGGGTGGGGTTCCGCGAGGTCGGGGCGTTCATGAGCGTCCTGTTCTGAGCGCGCGCTCGTGGGCGTGCTGCGGCCCGGGGTGTTGTGGTGGCGAGGGGTGCCGTGGTGGCGCGGTTCGCCGCTGCTTCGCCGGTTGTCGGGTTCCGATCTTCGGCCGCGCCACGGGGCGGCTGGTAGTAACGTCCGGAGCATGGATCAGCTGACCGGGGTGACGATCGAGGCCATCGACCTTGCGGCCTGGGCGCCGCAGGCGCTGGAGGTCCAGGCGGTGGCGTTCGGCCTCACGCCCGAGGAGGTCGCGGTACGGCTGCACATCGTCGGGCGGCACGCCCGGCAGCCCGGCGTGATCGCGTTCGGGGCGATGAGCGGGGGGCGGCTGGTCGGGTTCGGGTACGGGATGCCGAACCAGCGGGAGCACTGGTGGAGCACGGTCATCGAGCCGTACCTGACCGCCCAGGGGTACGCGGACTGGCTGGACGACGTGTTCGCGGTCACCGAACTGCACGTGTTGCCGGAGTTCCAGGGGCAGGGAGTGGGCTCGCGGCTGATCCGGCTGCTGTGCGAGGGGTCGGGGCTGGACCGCAGCATCCTGTCGGCGATCGACGCGGAGACCCCGGCCCGGCGGCTCTACCGGGCGCTTGGGTACCAGGACCTGGCCCGGGCGGTACGGTTCCCGGCGACGGACCGGCTGTACGCGGTGATGGGCGCGCGGTTGCCGCTGCGGCGGCCGGGGGGCATCGCTTAGGCCGTGCTCGGGGCGGCCCGCTGGATCGGCCTGTTCAGAGGAGCCCCGCGAACTCCAGGTGGAGTTCGGCGTCCTCGCGGCGGCCCGTGGTCAGGTCGCGCAGGGCCAGGTCGACGGCGCGGAACAGGGTCCAGCCGCGCAGGCGGTCCCGGTCGACGTCGAGGGCCTCGGCGAGCTGGTGGAGCCGGCGGCGGACGGCGGCGGGGGCGCCGGGGGAACCGAGCAGGGTGTCCGCGCGGTCCAGGACGAGCCGGGCCAGGTCGTAGGCGCGTTCGCCGGCCAGCGGGCGGGGGTCGATCGCCAGCCAGGGGGCGCGGTCGGCGGCGAGGACGTTGCCGTGGTGGAAGTCGCCGTGCAGCAGGAAGGTCTCGGCGGCGGAGCCGGTCAGGTCCTCGGCGGTGGACAGCGCCTCGTCGACCAGGGCCTGGGCGGCGGCCGCGGCGGGATCGGATCGGTGCTCGGCGAGACGGGCGGCGGTGTCCGCGACCCGGTCCCCGAGGGTGGGCAGGACGCTCCCGGCGGGCGGCTCCACCCAGAGGCGGTGCAGCAGGCTGGTCGCCTCCAGCATGGCCTTGGGCTCGGCGAGCGAGCGCAGCGGGATCTCGCCGTGCAGGCGCTCCAGCAGCAGGACGCCCTCGGCGGGGTCGGCGTCCAGGAGCAGCACGGCTCCCCGGCCGGCCCAGTGGGTGAGGGCGCTGTGCTCGTGGGCGGTCTCGGGGGTGACCAGGCCGGTCTTGAGGACGGCGGGGGAGAGGTCGTCGCGGTGCACGTACGCGATCAGGCTGAGGCTGCCGCCCGGGTCCAGGGTGCGTTCGAGGGTGAGGTTCCAGCGGCTCAGGTGGGCGGCGGTGCTGGCGGGGAGGGTGGCCAGCCATCGGCGGCCCTGGTCGCCGTGGGCGGCGGTGACGCTGTTCGTCAGCCAGGTGGGGACGGTGATGTGTGGTGCTGCTCCCGACATGCCGGCCTTCCGGTTGGTGCTCTCCCTTGGGTGCTGCCTTGTCCATTGTCGGGGATGTGGGGGGTCTGTGGGTGTTCGGTGGGCTCTCGGGAGGGTGGGTGGCCGGGGCGGTTCCGGGGGTGGCCGCTCCGGGGGCTGGATGATTTTCCGACTGCCGACTCTGTGGGCTCATGGCCGGGCGCCGTTGGCAGTCGGAAAATCACCCGCAACGCCCCCTTCCGCAGCCACCCCCTCCACCGCCCCTCCCGCAGCGCGTCCCTCTCGCCTGGTCGGGTGGGAGGGAGGCGGAGCTCGGGGTCGAGGCGGAGCCCGCGCGCCCACGAGGGGGTGGGGGTGCGCCCACCTGGGTCAGTTCGGGGTGGCCGTCGGGGTGGGGAGGGGGTCGGGGATGCCCGGGAAGGCGGTGGTGGGGGCGCCCCAGTGGTGGGCGCGGAGGGTGCAGTCGCGCAGGGCGGTGGCGGCGGGCTGGCGTTGGGGGGCGGGGAGGTCGGCGACGAGGTCGGCGTAGACGGTGGTGAGGCGGGTTTCCAGGTGGGCCGCGAGCTTGGTGGCAGTGGGGGCGTCGGTGACGGCGAAGGGGAGCTGGTAGCCGCCGGCGGCAGGGGTGGGGGTGGCGCCGAGGGTGGTGAGGAGGCGCTGCCAGGCGTCGCGTTGGGCTTGGTGGGCGGCGTAGCAGGTGCGGGCGTCGGCACGCTGCTGGTCCTCGGGCAGGTGGGCGCCGACGACGCCGTAGCCGTAGACGGCGGCGTGTTCGGCGCTCAGGGCCTTCTGGAGGGCGGGCAGCGCTGCTCCGGGGGTGGCGGCGGGGGTCGGGGTGCCGGTGGGGCCGGGCTGGTCGGGTGGGGCGCCGAGGGCTGCGGCGTGCAGGGCGTCGGCGGCGGCGACGGAGGCGAGCAGCCGGGCGAGCGGCGGCCGGGCGGCGCCGAGGTCGGCGAGGTGGGACTGGGCGGTCTGGCGTTCCAGGGTGGCCAGGGCGGCGGGGGTGGTGGCGCTCGGGGGCGTGGTGGGGGTGCCGGGGGTCGGGGGCACGGAGGCGGCCGGGATGCCGTAGGCGAGGGCCGCGCGGTGCTGGGCGGTCTCGGCGCGCAGCGACTGCAGCTGCGCCGTCCGGGTGGCGGGGGTGGCGAGGAGGGCGTCGTAGGCCGACAGCAGGGTGTCGGTGGCGGCGATGGCGCGCAGGCGGACCGGGGCGTCCGGGTCGGGGCCGGGGCCCTTGTCGCCGGGCATCACGGCACCGTTGGGGTCGGCCCCGGTGGAGCTGGTGCAGGCGGTGGTGAGGGTGATCAGTCCGAGGGCCAGGAAGGTCCGTCGGCTGGGCGGCTGCATCGGGGTCACTCCGGGCGGGTACGGGAGGGCGGCCTCCCCTGCCTGCCCTCGGTGGCCTGAATCTTCGCAGAACCCCCACGATCGTGGGTGGGTATCGGGGGTCCTGCGGGGTGGGTCGGGGGGTGTGAGCTTGCTCGCAGTGGGTGGCGTCCGGCTGGTCGCGGGAGGTCCGGAATCGGTGGTTCGCGGCTTCACCGGCTAGGCTTTGGGCCGAGCTGCCGTGACCCGGAGTGCGCCCGAGGGGCGCGGAGGGCGCGGGGCGACCTCTGACAACAGCAGACGCGGCCGAGGAGTCCACCCGGATGAGCACCACCCACACCGACCGGCTGCGCGCGTTGCTGGAGCCGCTGGCCGTCCAGGCCGGACTGGACCTGGAGGACGTCAAGGTCACCAAGGCGGGCAACCGCCGGCAGGTGCAGATCGACGTCGACACCGACGGCGGCGTGGACATGGACACCATCGCCGAGTTCAGCCGGGTGGTCGGCGAGGCCCTGGACGCCTCGGACGTGATGGGGGACGAGCCCTACCTGCTGGAGGTCGGCTCGCCGGGTGCGGAGCGTCCGCTGGTCCTGCCCCGGCACTGGCAGCGCGCGGAGGGCCGGCTGGCCAAGATCCACCTGGTCGACGGCGGGGAGATCGTCGCCCGGGTGCTCGAGGCGGACGAGGACGGCGCGCTGGTCGAGGTGCAGCCGGTGAAGGGGCGCGGCCGTCCGAAGGAGCGCCGTCTGGAGTACGCCGAGGTGACCCGGGCGCGGGTCCAGGTCGAGTTCAACCGCAAGGACGACGAGCAGCTCCTGGACGAGGCCGCCGACTTCGACGAGGGGGACGACGGCGCCGAGTGAGCCGGCCGCCGTACGACCATCATGAACGTGACGAAAGACGAGGAGGCGTAGCCGTGGACATCGACATGAGTGCCCTGCGCACGCTGGTCAACGAGAAGAACATCCCCTTCGACCTGCTGGTCGAGTCCATCGAGTCCGCCCTCCTCACCGCGTACCACCGCACCGAGGGCTCGCGCCGCCGCGCCCGGGTGCACCTGGACCGCAAGAGCGGCCACGTGACCGTGTGGGCGATGGAGGACCCGGCGGAGCTGGAGGAGGGCGTCGAGCCGAAGGAGTTCGACGACACCCCGAACGGCTTCGGCCGGATCGCGTCCAGCATCGGCATCCAGGTGATGATGCAGCGCCTGCGCGACGCCGCCGACGACCAGACCTTCGGCGAGTACGCGGGCAAGGAGGGCGACATCGTCACCGGTGTCGTCCAGCAGGGCAACGACCCGAAGAACGTCCTGGTCGACATCGGCAAGCTGGAGGCCATCCTGCCGCCGCAGGAGCAGGTCCCGGGCGAGGACTACCGGCACGGCACCCGGCTGAAGTGCTACGTCGTGGCGGTGCGCCGCGGTGTCCGCGGGCCGTCGGTGACGCTGTCGCGGACCCACCCGAGCCTGGTGAAGAAGCTGTTCGCGCTGGAGGTCCCGGAGATCGCGGACGGCAGCGTGGAGATCGCCGCGATCGCCCGTGAGGCCGGCCACCGCACCAAGATCGCGGTCTGGTCGCGCCGGGCCGGGCTGAACGCCAAGGGCGCCTGCATCGGTCCGATGGGCTCCCGGGTGCGCGCTGTGATGGGCGAGCTGCACGGCGAGAAGATCGACATCGTCGACTGGTCCGAGGACCCCCGCGAGATGGTCGCCGCGGCGCTGTCCCCCGCACGGGTGACCAGCGTGGAGATCGTGGACGCCGCCCAGCGCTCCGCGCGGGTGATCGTGCCGGACTACCAGCTGTCCCTGGCGATCGGCAAGGAGGGGCAGAACGCCCGTCTGGCCGCGCGCCTCACCGGCTGGCGGATCGACATCCGGCCGGACACCGAGGGCCAGGGCGAGCCCCAGTAGGAAAATGCAGGGGCCCCGGCCCAGTAGTCAGTGTCGTTCGTGGCGGTCCCCGTCGGTCCTCCGGGATCTACGGGGCGGCGCCATGTCGCTTCGGAGGGGTAGACTTGCCTTCGTCTGGCCGGACGCACGTCCGAGCACGCCCGGAACGCACCTGCGTGGGCTGCCGCAAGCGCGCGGCCAAGCACCAGCTGTTGCGTGTCACGGCGGTCGAGGGCGTCTGCGTTCCCGATCCCCGTGGCGCACTGCCGGGCCGGGGCGCTCACCTGCACCCCGACCTGGCCTGCCTCGACCTCGCGGTCCGCCGTCGGGCGTTCTCCCGGGCCTTCCGGCTCCAGGGGACGCTCGACACGGAGCGGCTCCGCGGGTTCATCGAGGAGCGGGTCGGCGGAGCCCCTGGGGCGGACCGCCTCCCGTGACGGCCGCCGCTCACCGCGGCGGAGAACCACCGCAACAAGCACAGCGCTCGGGCAGCCGCGCGCCGTGCCACCAGTCAGGTACCTCGCGATGTGGAAGTAGGTCGAGATTGCGATGAGCACTCGATGAGTACGCGATGAGTACGCGATGGGTACGCCCATGAAGTAGCGACAGTCCGGCGGACGAGACCCCCGGACTCATAGACAGGAGTGAAGTGGCTAAGGTCCGGGTTTACGAACTCGCCAAGGAGCTTGGCTTGGAGAGCAAGGCCGTCATGGCCAAGCTCACCGAGCTCGGTGAGTTCGTCCGTTCGGCGTCCTCGACGATCGAGGCGCCGGTCGTGCGCAAGCTGACTGACGCGCTTGGTGTGGCCCCCACCGGTGGTGGCGCTGCCAAGCCGGGCCCGCGGAAGACCGCGGCGCCCCAGCCCGCGGCAGGTGCCGCGGGTGCACCCAAGCCGGGTGCTCCGACCCCGGGTCCGCGCCCTGGCGCGACCCCTGGTCCCCGTCCGACCCCGGCCGCTGCGGCTCCCGCCGCGCCGGCCGCCCCCGCGGCTCCGGCCGCTCCCGCCGCGGCCCGTCCGGGTGCGCCGACCCCGGGCCCGCGCCCGGCCGCGCGTCCCGCCGCTCCGGCGGCCCCGGCCGCTCCCGCGGCCGAGTTCTCCTCGCCGGCTCCGGCCGGTGACGCCCCGCGTCCGGCTGCCCAGGCCCCGCGTCCGGCCGGTCAGGCCGGCGGCGGCGCCCGTCCGGGCCCGCGTCCGGCCGGCCCGCGTCCGGGCAACAACCCGTTCACCTCGGGCAGCGCGACCGGCATGGCCCGCCCCGGCGACCGCCGTCAGGGCGCGCCGGGTGCCCGTCCGGGTGCTCCGGGCGCGCAGGCCGGCGACCGTCCGCGTCCCGGTGGGGACCGTCCGCGTCCGGCCGGTGCGCCGGGTGCCGGTGCGCCGCGTCCCGGTGGGGACCGTCCGCGTCCGGCCGGTGCGCCGGGTGCCGGTGCCCCCCGTCCGGGTGGGGACCGTCCGCGTCCGGCCGGTGCGCCGGGTGCCGGTGCCCCCCGTCCCGGTGGTGCTCCCCGTCCTGACGGCATGCCGCGTCCGGCCGCGCCGCGCCCCGGCGGGCCGACCCCGTCCGGCATGCCGCGTCCGAACCCGGGCATGATGCCGCAGCGTCCGGCCGGCCCGCGTCCGGGTCCGGGTGGCCGTGGTCCCGGTGGCCCCGGCGGTCGTCCGGGTGGTCCGGGTGCCGGCGGTGCCCGTCCCGGTTTCCAGGGTCGTCCGGCCGGTCCGGGCTCGCGTCCGGCCGGTGGCGGCGGCTTCGGCGGCCCGCGTCCGGGTGGCGGTGCTCCCGGTGGCGGCGGCGGCTTCGGCGGCCCGCGTCCCGGTGGCTTCGGCGGTCGTCCCGGCGGCCCGGGTGCCCGTGGTGGCACGCAGGGCGCCTTCGGTCGTGGCCCGGGCGGTCGCCCGGCGCGCGGTCGCAAGTCGAAGCGGGCGAAGCGCCAGGAGTACGAGGCCATGCAGGCCCCGTCCGTCGGCGGTGTGATGCTGCCTCGCGGCAACGGCCAGACCGTTCGCCTGTCGAGCGGCGCCTCGCTGATGGACTTCGCGGAGAAGATCAACGCCAACCCGGCCGCGCTCGTCTCCGTCATGTTCAACCTCGGTGAGATGGTCACCGCGACCCAGTCGGTCTCCGACGCGACCCTCGAGCTGCTGGCCGGCGAGATGGGCTTCCAGCTGGAGATCGTCAGCCGGGACGACGAGGACCGCGAGCTGCTGGAGTCGTTCGACATCGACTTCGGCGCCGACGAGGGCGACGAGGACCAGCTGGCCCCGCGCCCGCCGGTCGTCACCGTCATGGGTCACGTCGACCACGGTAAGACCCGCCTGCTGGACGCGATCCGCAAGTCCAACGTGGTGGCCGGCGAGGCCGGTGGCATCACCCAGCACATCGGTGCCTACCAGGTGGCGACGATGGTGAACGGCGAAGAGCGCCCGATCACCTTCCTCGACACCCCGGGTCACGAGGCGTTCTCCGCCATGCGTGCCCGTGGTGCCAAGTCCACCGACATCGCGATCCTGGTGGTCGCGGCCAACGACGGTGTCATGCCGCAGACGGTCGAGGCGCTGAACCACGCCAAGGCCGCCGGTGTGCCGATCGTGGTCGCCGTCAACAAGATCGACGTCGAGGGCGCCGACCCGACCAAGGTCCGCGGCCAGCTGACCGAGTTCGGCCTGGTGGCCGAGGAGTACGGCGGCGACACCATGTTCGTCGACATCTCCGCGCGCCAGGGTCTGCACATCGACCAGCTGCTGGAGGCCGTGGTCCTGACCGCGGACGCCTCGCTCGACCTGCGGGCCAACCCCGACCAGGACGCGCAGGGCATCGCGATCGAGGCCCACCTGGACAAGGGCCGCGGCGCCATGGCGACCGTCCTGGTCCAGCGCGGTACCCTCCGCGTCGGTGACTCGATCGTCGTGGGCGACGCCTACGGCCGCGTCCGCGCGATGCTGGACGAGAACGGCAACAACCTCTCCGAGGCCGGTCCGTCCCGCCCGGTGCTGCTGCTCGGTCTGACCTCGGTGCCCCGCGCCGGCGACAGCTTCATCGTCGTCGACGAGGACCGCACCGCCCGCCAGATCGCCGAGAAGCGCTCGGCCCGCGACCGCAACGCCGCCTTCGCGCAGCGTCGGGTCCGGGTGTCCCTGGAGGACCTGGACAAGGCCATCGCCGCCGGCTCCATCGAGCAGCTCAACCTCATCATCAAGGGTGACGTCTCCGGTTCGGTCGAGGCCCTCGAGGACGCCCTCGTCAAGCTGGACGTGGGCGAGGAGGTCGAGCTCCGGGTCCTGCACCGCGGTGTGGGTGCCATCACCGAGTCCGACGTGGACCTGGCGATGGGCTCGGACGCCATCATCATCGGCTTCAACGTGCGCGCCGAAGGCCGTGCGCGTGCGGCGGCCGAGAAGGAAGGCGTGGACGTCCGGTACTACTCGGTCATCTACCAGGCGATCGAGGAGATCGAGAACGCCCTCAAGGGCATGCTCAAGCCGGAGTACGAGGAGGTGCGCCTCGGCGCCGCGGAGATCCGCGAGGTCTTCCGCTCCTCCAAGTTCGGCAACATCGCCGGTGTCCTGGTCCGCGACGGCATCATCCGCCGCAACGCCAAGGCCCGCCTGCTGCGCGACGGCAAGGTCGTGGCGGAGAACCTCTCCATCGAGGGTCTGCGCCGCTTCAAGGACGACGCGACCGAGGTCCGCGAGGGCTTCGAGGCCGGTGTCACCCTGGGGTCGTTCAACGACATCAAGGTCGACGACATCATCGAGACCTACGAGATGCGCGAGAAGCCGCGCGCCTAGTCGGTGTCAGCCGGGGCCGGTCGACGGATGGTATTTCCGTCGACCGGCCCCGGTCTCGCTGTGTAGGGTCCGGGGTGTTCGAAAGTCACCTTTCGACAGTCCCGGCGCGAGCCCGGTTCCGGGCCGCGCCTTTCCCCGAGGCCTTCCAGGTCGGCGAGACCTGTCACACATGTTCGTGGGAACACTCACCTTCGACCTGCTGCTGGGCGACGTCCACTCGCTCAAGGAGAAGCGTTCGATCGTGCGGCCCATCGTGGCCGAACTGCAGCGCAAGTACAGCGTGTGCGCTGCCGAGACCGGGAACCAGGACCTGCACCGCCGGGCCGAGATCGGCCTCGCGGTGGTCTCCGGCGAAGCCGGGTACGTCACCGAGGTCCTGGACAGCTGTGAGCGGTTGGTCGCCGGCCGCCCCGAGGTGCAGCTCCTCTCCGCGAGGAGGCGCTACCACAACGACGACGACGAATGAGGGCTGTGGAGCCGGTCGGCGGAAGTCGCCGTTCTCACACAGATCAGGACCGAGAGCGCCCGCAAGGCCGGGCGCGGGCCGGTACTTTGGGGCGTGGGCCCCGACGGGTGCGCAGCTCGCCCGGGTACCGGGCCCACTGCACGAGGAGGCAACGTGACCGACACCGCAAGGGCGCGCAAGCTCGCCGACCGCATCCAGGTGGTCGTCGCCCAGACCCTGGAGCGGCGGATCAAGGACCCGCGACTGGGGTTCGTGACCATCACCGACACCCGGGTGACCGGCGACCTGCGCGAGGCCACCGTCTTCTACACCGTCTTCGGCGACGAGACCGAGCGCCAGGCCACCGCGGCCGCGCTGGAGAGCGCCAAGGGCGTGCTCCGCTCCGAGGTCGGCAAGCAGACCGGGGTGCGCTTCACCCCGTCGCTGACCTTCGTCGCGGACGCGCTGCCGGAGAACGCTCGGAACATCGACGACCTGCTCGACCGGGCCCGGACCTCCGACGCCGCCGTGCGCACCCAGGCCGCCGGGGCGACCTACGCCGGCGACGCGGACCCGTACCGGGTGCCGGCGTCCGAGCGTGACGACGAGGACGAGTAGTCATGGCGGGTGAGCCGGCGCGGGCCGCCTCGCGAGCCGGATCGACCACGGGGGCGTCCTCCACCAGCACGGTGGAGGGTGCCCTCGCGGCGCTTCCGGGGCCGCGCGCCGAGGAGAGCGGCTTCGAGCTGATCTGGCAGCAGGTGGTGGGGGAGATCGGGCGGGCCCGGTCGATCGACCTGATCTGCCACATCTGCCCGGACGGCGACGCCCTGGGCTCCTCGCTGGCGGCCGCCCTGGCACTGCGCGCGCTCGGCAAGCAGGTGCGGGTCTCCTTCGGTGACGACCCGCAGATCGTGCCCGAGTCGCTGGCCTTCCTGCCCGGCCAGGAGCTGATCGTGCCGGCCGCCGAGGTGCCGGACGTGCCCGAGCTGGTGCTCTGCTTCGACGTCGCCGCGCAGAGCCGGCTGGGGCTGCTGCACGACAAGGCCTTCGCCGCGCCCGTCCTGGTGGTGTTCGACCACCACGCCTCCAACCCGGGCTTCGGCACCCACCAGCTGATCGACCCGTCCGCGCCGGCCACCGCCGTCCTGGTGGACGAACTGCTGCGCCGACTCGGCGTGGAGCTCGACCAGGACCTGGCCACCTGCCTGTACACCGGGGTCGCCACCGACACCGGCTCCTTCAAGTACCGGGCCACCACGCCCGCGACCCACGAACTCGCCGGGCGGCTGCTGGCCACCGGCATCCGGCACGACCTGATCTCCCGGCAGCTGTGGGACACCTCCTCCTTCGGCTACCTCAAGGTGCTCGCGGCCGCCCTGGACCGGGCCGTCTACGAGCCGGACGCGGCCGACGGGCTGGGCCTGGTGTGGACCTGGGTGCCCTACCAGGACCTGGCGCTGTTCAGCGTCACGGTCGAGGAGATCGAGGGGCTGATCGACATCCTGCGCCGGCCGGCCGAGGCCGAGGTGGCGCTGGTGCTCAAGCAGGACCCGGACGGCACGCTGCGCGGCTCCTCCCGCTCCAAGGGCGCGGTGGACGTGGCCGCCGCCTGCGCCGAACTGGGCGGCGGCGGGCACGTCTTCGCGGCCGGGTTCAGCGCCCGGGAGGACGTCACCGCGGTGGTCGAGCGGTTCCGGGGCGCGCTGCGGCCGGTACGTTGAGGGCTCCTGCACGTCTTTAGAGAAAGAACCCGATGAAGCGCAAAGGCACCGGCCCGGACGGCCTGGTGATCGTCGACAAGCCCGAGGGCATCACCTCCCACGGGGTCGTCGCCAAGATGCGGTGGCTGGCCGGGACCCGCAAGGTGGGGCACGCCGGCACGCTGGACCCGATGGCCACCGGCGTGCTGGTGATCGGCGTCGAGCGGGCCACCCGGCTGCTCGGCCACCTGATGCTGACCGCCAAGACCTACGAGGCGACCATCCGGCTCGGCCAGACCACCGTCACGGACGACCGCGAGGGCGAGGTCACCGCCTCGACCCCGGCGCAGGGCGTCACCCGGGAGGCGATCGACGCCGGGATCGCGGCGCTCACCGGCGAGATCATGCAGGTGCCCTCCAAGGTCAGCGCGATCAAGATCGACGGCAAGCGGTCGTACGCGCGGGTGCGCGAGGGCGAGGACTTCGAGCTCGCGGCCCGGCCGACCACGATCCACTCCTTCACCGTGCACGACCAGCGTGCGGTGGTCGCCGAGGACGGCACGCCGGTGATCGACCTGGACGTCACCGTCGAGTGCTCCTCCGGCACCTACATCCGGGCGCTGGCCCGCGACCTGGGCGCCGGGCTGGGCGTCGGCGGGCACCTGACCGCGCTGCGCCGCACCAAGGTCGGGCCGTACGGGGTGGAGTCGGCGCGCACCCTGGAGCAGCTGGAGGCCGCCGTCACCGGCGACTCCGGCGCGCCGCTGGAGGTGCTGCCGATCGCGCAGGCCGCGGCCGCCGCCTTCCCGCGCTGGGACCTGGACGAGGACTCGGCGCAGAAGCTGTCGCACGGCGCCCGGCTGAAGGCGCCCGGGCTGGGCGTGGACGGGCCGATCGCGGTGTTCGGGCCGGACGGGCGCTTCCTGGCGCTGGTCGAGGAGAAGGGCGGGCAGGCGAAGCCGGTCGCGGTGTTCGTCGGCTGAGTGGTCCGTGCCGTGACCCCCGTCGGGAATCCCGGCGGGGGTTTTCACCTGTGCGGGCCGTTCACCCGAACCGGGGGCTTCACCCGGCCGGGGGAGCGCGCGAGGTGAACGACCGTGGTGAGCGGCGCGGGCGCGGTGGGGGCGCCGCCTCGGCGGGCAGGCTCCCGGCGGCGAGCGGGCGACGGGCCCGGGCGACGGTCGAGGGGGCATCCATGCCGGGGTTTGCGGAGGGCGATCCGGGGCGGCACCTGCTGCGGATCCGCGACCTCAACGGGCGGCTGCACGGCTTAGGGTTCGTCGCCGACCCGCAGGGCGGCGTGCTCACCGCGCACGAGGCCGTGGCGGGCCTGGACCGGGTCGTGCTGCACACCCCCGGCGGCCAGACCCGGGTGCTCGGCCCGGACGCGGTGCTGCCGCTGCCCGAGCACGGGCTCGCCCTGCTGCGCACCGACGCCGTCGGCGGGCTGCCGGTGCCGCCGCTGCCGGTGGCCGCGGTGGGCGCCGGGCACGAGGTGCTGCTGCCCGCGCTCACCGGCGAGGACGGCCGGGCGGTCGCGCTGCGCTGCGGGCTGCTGGGCGTCAGCGGTGCGACGTACGGCGGGCACGCGCTGGCCGGGGTGCTGGTGCTGGACGTGCCGGCGGTGGGCGGGGTCGTGGTGCCAGCCGGCTCGCCGGTGCTGGACACCCGCAGCGGCGCGGTGGTGGCGCTGGTCGCGCCCGCCCTGCGCGGCCCCCGGCACGGCGGGGCGCTGGCGGCCGTTCCGGCCGGGGGCGGCGCGGTGGTCGCCGAGGCGCTGGCGGGACTGCTGGCGCGCAACGCGGCGGCGGTGCCCGGGTACGGTCCGGCGCTGAACCTGGCCGGGGTGCTGCGGCTGACCGCCGGCCAGCTGGCCGCCGCCGGTGCCGGGCCGGACCGGGTGGCCGGGCTGGCCGCCGACCGGGTGGACCGGCCGGACGGGCCGGCCACCGACGAGCCGGAGGCGACCGTCACCGTCCTGGTCGGCGCCCCCGGCAGCGGACGCTCCACCGAACTGGCCGCGCTGGCCGTCCGCCGCTCCGGCGGCGCCCGGCCGCTGCCCACGCTCTGGCTGCGCGGCGCCGACCTGCGGGCCGAGGACCGCTCGCTCGCCGAACCGGTGGAGCGGGCGCTGGCCGCCGCCGCGGCCGGGCTCGGCGTCCCGGCGCCCGCGCCCGAGCCGGTGGCGGCCCTGTGCGCGGCGGCCGGGCGGCCGCTGCTGGTGGTCCTGGACGGCCCCGAGGAGGCCCCGGCCGAGCTGGACCCGCGCTGGCTGCGCGGCGCCGGGCAGTGGCTGACCGGCTGCGGGGCGCGGCTGCTGGCCGCCTGCGGCGAGGAGGTCTGGGAGCGGCTGGCGGCCGAGCCCTGGGGGAACGGCGCCCACGGCATCCCGCGTCCGGCGGAACCGGGACCGGACGGCGACCTGGCCAGCGCCCCCACCGTCCGGATGGACGGCGCCGGCCCCGGTGCGCCCACCCTGGCCGGGCAACGGCTCGGCCCGCTGCCCGCCGAGGCGGCCGAGCGGGTGCGCCGCCGCTACGGGCTGCCGCCGGGCCGGCCGACCGCCGCCGAGGACGCGCGGCACCCGCTGGCCGTCCGGCTGGCCGGGGAGCTGTGGGCGCAGGGCCTGCACGACGGGCCCGCGCGGCGCAGCGAACTGTTCGGCGCCCACCTGGACCTGCGCTGCCTGCGGGTGGCCCAGCGGCTGGCCGAGGACGGCCGGGCGCGCCGCCCGGGCGCGCACCGCCGGGGCGCCGCCCGGCCCGCCGGACCGCGCCAGCGGCAGGTGCGCCGGCTCGCGGCGGCGGTGGCCGGACGGGTGCACGAGGCGGCCCGGCGGATGCTCGGCGAGGAGCCGGGCGCACTGCGCCGGGAGACCTTCGAGGCGCTCTTCCCGGTCGACGGCGGCTGGGCGACGGCGGTGCTCGCCGAGGGGCTGTTCGTCCCCGCCGGGTCCGGATTCCGCTTCGCCCACGGGGAGTTCGCCGACTGGCTGCAGGGTCGGCACCTGGACCTGGACGCGGCGCTGCGACTGCTGCTCGGGGAGGCCGAGGACACCCCGCCAGGCCCGGAGGGATCCGGACCGGCCGTCCCCCGGCACCGGATCGGCCCGGTCGTCGCCGCGCTGCGCCGGGTCGCCGAGACCTGGGGCGCGCCCGCCCTGGACCCGTGGCTGCACCGGATCTGGCGCGCGCTGGACCTGCGCCCGCCGGGCAGCGAACCCGCCTGGTGGGCGGGCCGGTTGCTCACCGCCGGACTCGCCGCCAGCCCCGACCCGGTCGAACACCGGGCGCTGCTCGAGCAGTTGGCCCGCCGGATCGCCGAACGGGCCGCCGCTGCGGGCGGTGCGGGCGGTGTGGAGGTGCTCGGCGGGCTGAGCCGCTTCGGCCCGGCGTTCTGGACCGGCCTCGGCCTGCCCGTCGAGGCCGAACTCGCCCTGCTGCGCCGCCTGGTGGCCGCCGACGGCCCCGAGCAGCGCTTCCTCGGCACGGTGGCCGAGCGGCTGCGCGCCGACCCGGTCACCGTGTTCCCACTGCTCTGCGCCTGGTTCGACGAAACGACCGATTCGCGCGTCGCCGACCTCGCCCAGGACCTGTTGTACGCCCACCGCCGGCTGGCCCTGGACGAGTTGGCCGACGCGCTGGCCGACGCCGCGCACCCGAGGGCGGACGCGCTGCTCACCGTGCTCGCCGCCGAGGAGCCGTCCGCGCTCTGCCGCGCGGTGGACCGCTGGAGCCACGACCGGCGGCCCGAACGGCACGTCGCGGCCGCCGTGCACGGGCTGCGGACGGCCCCGTACGCCGGCGGGGCCGGGGTCGAACTGCTGCGCTTCAGCGCGCTGACCCTGCTCGCCCGCGAGGACGAACCGGGCCTGCACGGCGCCGCCCTGGCCCTGCTGGTCGGCGACCCGGCGACCAGGGCCGAGCACCTGGACGCCGCGCTCGCCCTGCACCGGGCGGGCGGCGACGCCTTCCTCACCCCGGACGCGCTGGCCCCGGCCCTGGAGAGCGACCCGGAGCCCGTCCTGGCCGCGCTCGCCGACCGGCTGACCGGCTCGGGCGGCGCGGCCACCACCGCGACCCTGCGGGTGCTCGCCGACGCCCGCGACCCGGTGGCGGCCCGGCGGGGCGCCGAGCTGGTCGCCCGGCTGCTGCGCCAGCACCCGGCGCTGGCCGGGCCGGTGGCCGTCGACTACCTCGGCCGGCGCCTGCGCCGCGCCGCGATCGACGGGCCGGCCGACCGGCTGGAGCTGCGGGTGCTGCTCGGCGCCGCGCTGGCCGCCCGGGCGGCGGCGGTCCGCGCGCCGTTCGCCGAGGTGCTGTCCGTCCCGGTGGCCGATCCGGCGGCGGACGCGCTGCGCTGCGAGCTGCTGGACGCCCTGCTCGCCACCGAGACCGACCGGGCGGTGCTCAACGCCGCGGTGGAAGGCCTCGCCGAGCACTGCGCGGCCGAGAACCCCGCCCGGGCCCGCGCCGTGCTGGCCCGGGCGACCCCGGGTCTGGCCGACGCGGACGACCTGCTGGTGCGCTGCGCCGGGCGCTCGGCGGCCTTCGCCCAGCTGCTCGCCCAGTGGCCGTGCGACGCCGCCCCGACCGCTCCCGACGGCCCGCGGCTGGCCCGGATGCGGGCCCTGGTGGCCGCCGGACGGGACCCGCAGTACGCCGCCGCCGAGGCCGAGCGGACCGCCCCCGAGCGGGCCCTCCGCACACCGGTGCGCTCAACCCCCATTCCGGTGCCTGAGCCGGGGCAGGCGCATGGCACGCTATAGGGGTTCGGGTTTTGAGCGTTTGAGCGTACCGAGGGTACGCACCGTACGGAACGAGGAGCAGTCGGGTGCAGCGCTGGCGTGGCCTGGAGGAGATCCCCGCTGACTGGGGACGCAGCGTCGTCACCATCGGTTCGTTCGACGGGGTGCACCGCGGACACCAGTTGATCATCGGGCGGGCGGTCGAGCGGGCCCGCGAACTCGGCCTCCCCACGGTCGTGGTGACCTTCGACCCGCACCCGCGCGAGGTGATCCGCCCGGGCAGCCACCCGCCGCTGCTCGCGCCGCACCCGCGCCGGGCCGAGCTGATCGCCGAACTCGGCGTGGACGCGGTACTGGTGCTGCCGTTCACCACCGAGTTCTCCAAGGAGTCCCCGGAGACCTTCGTCCAGCAGGTGCTGGTGGACGCGCTGCACGCCCGGGTCGTCATCGAGGGCCCCAACTTCCGCTTCGGGCACAAGGCCGCCGGGGACGTCGCGCTGCTCACCGAGCTGGGCCGGGCGGACGACTTCCAGGTCGAGGTGGTGGACCTGCAGGTGTGCGGCACCGCCGGGGACGGCGAGCCGTTCTCCTCCAGTCTGACCCGCCGGCTGGTCGAGTCCGGGGACATGACCGGCGCCAACGAGGTGCTCGGCCGCCCGCACCGGGTCGAGGGCGTGGTGGTGCGCGGCGCGCAGCGCGGCCGCGAGCTCGGTTACCCGACCGCGAACGTGCAGACCGTGCCGCACAGCGCAGTCCCGGCCGACGGCGTGTACGCGGGCTGGCTGACCGCCGAGGGCGAGCGGATGCCGGCGGCGATCTCGGTCGGCACCAACCCGACCTTCGACGGCACCGCCCGCACCGTCGAGGCGTACGCCATCGACCGGGTCGGCCTGGACCTGTACGGGCTGCACGTGGCCGTGGACTTCCTGGCCTACCTGCGCGGGATGGAGAAGTTCGACTCCATCGAGGCGCTGCTGGACCGGATGGCCGACGACGTGAAGCGCGCGCGTGAGCTGACCGACGCCGTCTGACGACCGGCGCCGGCTTTCGTCCGGCACTGCGGCCGAGGGCCCGCCGACTCCTGGTCGGCGGGCCCTCCGTCGTCCTACTGCTGGGGCGGCTGCTGCGGGTGCGGGTAGCCGTAGCCGGGCGGCGGCGGGGGCTGGGGGGCCTGCTGCTGCGGATCGGAGTACGCCAGGCAGTCGTAGTCGTACCCGGGCCGCAGAGTTCCCTGCGGCGGTGGCTGCTGCTGGGGCTGCGGCCAGCCGTAGCCGGACGGGGGCGCGGGCTGGCCGGGCTGCGCCCCCCACGGCGCGCCGGGCGCGGGCTGGGGGGTCTGCTGCGGGTCGGCGTACGGCTGGGGCTGGCCCGGCTGCGGCTGGTGGGCGGTCTGCGCCTGCTGCTGCCAGCCGCCCTGCTGGGCGGCCGCCTGCTGGGCCCGGACGATGTCCTCGCCGACCAGGGTGGCCAGCTCGAAGTACGCCTCGCGGACCTTGGGCCGCATCATGTCGAGGTTGACCTCGGCACCGGCCGCCAGGCTCTCGTCGAAGGGCACCACGACCACGCCGCGGCAGCGGGTCTGGAAGTGCGCGACGATGTCCTCGATCTTGATCATCTTGCTGGTCTCGCGCACCCCGGAGACCACCGTGATGCTGCGCTGCACCAGGTCGGCGTAGCCGTGTGCGGAGAGCCAGTCCAGCGTGGTCGAGGCGCTGGAGGCACCGTCCACGCTCGGGGTGGAGACGATGATCAGCTGGTCGGCGAGGTCCAGCACCCCGCGCATCGCGCTGTACAGCAGACCGGTGCCGGAGTCGGTCAGGATGATCGGGTACTGGCGGCCCAGCACCTCGATGACCTGGCGGTAGTCCGAGTCGTTGAAGGTGGTCGAGACGGCCGGGTCGACGTCGTTCGCCAGGATCTCCAGGCCCGAGTTCAGGTCCTGCGAGGTGAACTGACGGATGTCCATGTAGCTGCGCAGGTGCGGGATCGCCGTCACCAGGTCGCGGATGGTCGCGCCGGTCTGGCGCTTGACCCGGCGGCCCAGGGTGCCGGCGTCCGGGTTGGCGTCGATCGCGATCACCTTGTCCTGGCGCTCGCTGGCCAGGGTCGCGCCGAGCGCGGTGGTGGTCGTGGTCTTGCCGACGCCGCCCTTGAGGCTGATCACGGCGATCCGGTAGCAGCTCAGCACCGGGGTGCGGATGATCTCCAGCTTGCGGGCCTTCTCGGCCGCAGCGGCCTTGCCGCCGAACTGGAACCGCGGCTGCTGGCGCTGCTGCTTGGGCTGGCTGCGCAGCAGCCGGTCCGAGGACAGCTCGACGGCGGCGGTGTAGCCGAGCGGGGCGCCGTGCGCGGTCTGCTGCGGGGCGGCGGCCTGCTGGAACGCGGCGGGCGGCGGCGCGGCGGCGCCCTGCGGCGGCCAGGGCTGCGCGGGGCCGGGCTGCTGCGGCTGGACGGGCTGGCCCGGCTGGACGGGCTGGACGGGCTGGGGCGCGGTCGGCGGCTGGTAGGCGCCGGGCTGCGGCCAGCCGCCCTGGCGCGGGTCCACCGGACCGGACTGCGGCTGGGGCTGCGCGGGCTGCGGCTGCGGGTGCGGCTGGACGGGCTGGACGGGCTGGCCCGGCTGGGGTTGGGCGGCCCAGGCGGCCTGCGGGTCCCACCCGGGCTGCGGGTCGTGCGGCGCCGCGGGGTTCTGGGCCGGCACCGGCTGGGCCGGCGGCTGCGCGAGGTTCTGCGGCGGTACGGGCTGCGCCGGCTGCGGCGCCGCCACGTGCGCCGGGTACGGCTGCGGTTGCGCCGGTACCTCCGCCGGCGGCCAGGCCGCGGCTGCGGGGGCGTGCGGCTGCTCCGGCGTCACGGCCGGGGCCGGGGCCGGGGCTGGGGCCGCCACCGGGAACGGAACGTGCTGCGCCTCGGCCTGGACGGGCGGCACCGGCGGGACCGGTGCGGGCGCCGGTCCCGGCTCGGCCGCCGGGGCGGGCACCGGAGCCGGGGACGGCGCAGGGGCCTGGGCCTGGACCTGCGCGGGCACCGGAGCCTGCGGCTGGGCCACGGGCGCCGGCGCGACCGCCTGGTCGGCCGCCGCAGCCGCAGCCGCAGCCGCAGCCGGAGCCGGACCAGGGACAGGAGCCGGAGCCGTCGGCTCGGCAGCGGGAGCCTGCCCGGCAGCGGGCGTCGCCGCCGGCCCCGACTGCACGTACCAGGACGGGGGAGTGTAATCGGGCGCGTCGGACCAGTCGTCGTCGTCCTCCGCCGCGTTGTCGCCGACGTAGACGCCGTCCCGATCGCTGCTCACTAGGGCTCCCTCGTGTTCGCCGCCGCTTGTTCAGCGGTGCCGTTGCCGCAACAAAGACTAGGCCGTTCGGCTGCCCCGGTTGAAGGCGGCTTCGGTTCCGGACCGGGATCGACCGGCCCGGAAGCGCCCCTCAGTCCATCCGGCGCGGGCCTCCGAGCACCTGCTGTTCGGCCTGCCCGGCCACGGCCCGGACGTACTGACGCCGCATCCGGGTGGCCCACAGGGTGAGGTCGTCGCCGAGGGTGGGCAGCGCGGCCACGTCCTCCGGCGGGAGGGACAGCACCCGGCCGGTCAGCTCCGCCTCCTGCGGGGAGATCCGCTGCACGCCGACCAGGTCGGCCGCGTTGAGCACCCGGGAGGCGTTCGGTCCCAGGTAGGGCAGCAGGGTCAGGGTGGTCTGCCAGGGCGCGGCGGAGAGCCGGCTGCGCGGCGGACGGGCGCCGAGGTCGCGCACCACCAGGACCGGCGAGGCCACTGAGGCGCCCTGCGGGCCGAGCCGTCCGACCTGGTGGACGGTCACGCACGGCTGGCCGCCGCCGGCGGCCTGCGCCATCGGGCCCCAGAGTTGGCCGCGGGCGGTCTCGACCGCGACCCGGGCGCCGATCGCGGCCGCCCGCAGCGCGATGACCTGCGCCGTCCAGATGCCGCCGACCAGCACCAGGTCGTACGAGCTGGGGCGGAACAGGCCGAGCACCGCGGGCAGTCCCTGCGGGTCGACGCCGATCACCACGCCGTCGTCGCCGACCGGGAAGGCCAGCGCACCGAGGTCGGCGGCCTCCAGCACGTGCTTCTCCCGGCGCGGTCCGCGCAGCCCGAAGCCGGGCAGGATCCGCGGCCGGGTCCGCCGCTGCTCGGCGCCGGGCTGCGGGCCGGGGGCCGGATAGGTCTGGTACGCCATCAGGACGCTCCTCCCAGCGGCAGGGTGGCGAGCATGCCGGGGGCCTGCTCGAGGTCGAGCCGGACCAGGCCGAGGCCGGCGCTCTGCGCCCGTGCCTCCACCTGGCGGCCGACCTGACCGACCTCGCTCTCGCTGCGCCCGGTCACCCGCAGGTGCCCGCTGACGGTCACCGAGCCGCCGGTGCCGTGCCCGGCGGTGAGGCTGAAGGTGCTGGCCAGCGCGGGGGAGCCGGTGATCAGGTTGACCAGGTCCGGTGCGCCGATCCGGCCGGGCGCGCCGCCGGGGCGGCTGAGCTGCGGCCAGCGGGAGATCCAGTAGGTGCTGTGCCAGCGGTCGTCGATCCGCCAGAAGCGGTTGCCCTCCTGGGTGCGGCGGGTGGTGCCGCCGCCGCTGCCGGTGCCCTGGCGTCCGGCGACCGCGATCGGGTTGGCACAGGTGGCGATGGCCAGGGCGGCGATCAGTTCGCGCTCGTCCAGCACGGTGGCGTTGAACCCGGCGCTGTTGAGCCGCCCGGCCAGCTGGTCGGTCACCCGCTGCAGCGCCTTGCGGGCGCCCTCCTCGCCGCCGCCGCGGGCCCGGACGGCGCTGGCCGCGCGCTCCGGGTCGAGCTTGAGGGCGACCCAGGTCAGCCGCAGTCCGGGGGTGGAGGTGCCGTCCGGCAGCTCGCGGTAGGCGCGGGCGGCCAGCGACTGCTCGGGCAGGTGCGGGGCCGGCGCGGGCTGGGTGTGCTGGACCAGCTGCACCGACTCCAGGGTGATGTCGTCCACGGTGAGCGCCGAGCAGATCACGTCCAGCGGCAGCGGCAGCGCGGTGCGCACCGGGCGCAGCGGCTGGTCCTTGGCCTGGACGAGCAGCACCGAGCTGAGGAAGGTGCCGTCGCCGACCATGCCGGTCTCCCGGCGGACCGGGCGGCCGCCGAAGTCGGCCTCGGTGGCGTGGGTGCAGGTGCGCAGCCCGGGCTCGAGTTCCAGCGCGGGCGCCAGCGCGGGGTCGGTGCCGGGCGGCGGCAGCAGCGACTTCGCCTGCTTGCGGCGGGACTTGAGGGCCGAGCGCACCCGCAGCAGCTCCGGGATGGTGCGGCCGCGCAGCGGGACGACCGCCAGCACCAACAGCACCAGCGAGACCGCGCCGAAGCCGGCCGCGGCCGGGCGGCTGATCGTCCAGCCGACCGCGACCAGGGCGGCCGCGACCTCGACCAGGACCAGCTGCTGGAGCTTCAACCGGCCGCCGAGCAGCCCGGGTCGGGGGTTGACGCGGACCTGGACGGCGCCGCCGGCGCCGGCCCCCGTCGGCGGGCGGACGGCCGTGGCCTCGACGGGCGGGCCGCCGCGTCGGGCCCGTCCGGACCGGCGCGACCTTCCGCCGCCCGCGCTGCCGCGGCGTTCTGGAGCGGTCTGGCTTGGCATCCCCCGGTGGCCCTCTCTGATCCGTTGTCACGGCCCGGCTGGCTGGTTCGCGGACCGTACCCGTACCGTACTCACCGTCTGCTGCCGCATCGTAGAGGGTTCGAGCCGGATCCCGCCCGGCGGGTGCGGACCACGGGGACGGTCGGACCGACGGGAGGCCGACCACGTCTGGCACACGTCTGACAGAGGGGGACGACGAGGATGGCATCGCGCCGGGACGAGCTGAACGCGTACACCTTCGCCCGCAAACGCACGGTGGGGGCGTTCCTGCTGCCCTCCGGGGGCGGCAGTGACGAGGACGCGCCGCGCCCGGTGAAGGCGGTGCTGCCGAGCGTGCTGGTCGGGGCGGTGGTGGTGGCCGGGTTCGGGCTCTGGGGGGTGTTCAAACCCGCCGCTCCGCTGCAGTGGGACAGCGGCAAGAACATCATCCAGGGCAAGCAGTCGACCACCCGCTACGTGGTGCTGACCGATCCGGACGGCAAGACCAAGCGGCTGCACCAGGTGCTCAACATGTCCTCGGCGAGGCTGGTGCTGCCGGCGGACGCCAAGGTCGTGGTGGTGGACGACGGGGTGCTGGACCGCTACCCCAACCACGGCCCGACCATCGGGATCCCGTACGCCCCGGACAAGTTGCCCAGCAAGGACAACGCGAGCCAGCCGATGAAGTGGGCGGTCTGCGACCGGCCGGGCTCGGACGACAAGCAGGAGACCGTCAACCAGGCGGTGTTCGTGGCGGCCGGCCCGGACGCGGCGGCGCTGTCGGCCAAGGACCGGATGCTCGGCCCGGACCAGCTGATGCTGGTGCAGCAGGCGGACGAGCAGCAGGTCTCGACCACCTCGGGCTCGGGCCAGTCGGCCGCGGGCGCCGCGGCGGTGTTCCTGGTCGACGCGCAGGGCCGCAAGCACGTCATCGGCCCGCAGTCGGACGACAAGGAGCGCAAGGCGCTGATCACCGCGGTGTTCGGGCCCAACGCGGTGCCGCAGCGGGTCAAGCGGGAGTGGCTGGACACCCTGGTGAACGCCAGTCCGATCACCTTCCCGGACGTCAAGGGGATGACCGACAGTCAGGGTCCCAACTCCAGTGTGGCGCTGGGCAACGCGGCGGACCGCCGGATCGGCCGGCTGGTGCACTACCAGGACCGCAACTACGTGGTCGGCAAGGACGGCCTCTTCCTGATCACCCCGTTCCAGGCGGAGCTGATCCGGCAGAACCCGGCCTACCAGGTGCTCTACAAGTACGACCAGGACAAGCGGCCGCGCAGCGACGACATGACGCCGGAGGACCAGTCCAGGTTCAACACCGACGTGAAGCTGCCGGGCACCGCGGACGACTGGCCGCTGAAGTCCGCGGCGCCGGTGAACAACTGGCAGGACCGCCAGGACGCCCGGCTGGTCGTCTGCAGCACCTTCGACGGCATGTCCGAGGACGGCCGCACGCCCAAGCGCAGCGTCTGGGCGGGGACGTCCTACCCGGCGGCGTACAACAACGGCGCGGGCGCGGCGTACGTGACGCCCGGGCACGGCCTGTTCTACCGGGCGGTGGACAACGCGGGCGGCGGCAACCAGCCCGGTGCCAACGCGGCCGCCGGCTCCGGCACCGACTTCCTGATCACCGAGACCGGGCTGCGCTACTCCGTCCCGGCCAACGGTGACGGCGGTCGCGGTCCGAGCCCGTCGGCGGGTGCGAGCGGCGCCGCGAAGACGCCGGCCCCGCAGCAGAGCACCTCGAACCCCGGTTCCGGGGACCAGCCGACCCAGAACCCGGACGACCAACCCGGCGGAAACCAGGCACGATTGGGTTACCAGAACGTCCAGCCGCTGCCGGTACCGAAGGAGTGGTCCAACCTGGTCCCGGCCGGTCCGCCGCTGACCGCGAAGAGCGCCGCGCAGCCGCAGAACGCCTGACCGGCCAAGCCCGGCAACGGAATTGGCCCCAGTGTCATGGTCTGGTAACTACTCAGCGCTCGATGTTGGGCGAGTTGCGTGTGCCGACTACAGTGCTGCTGGACATCACACGGGTGATGCGGCGGCAGGGCCCTGGGGCCCTCCGTACACACAATTGTTTGTCTCATGGGGGATGGTGGAGCATGAGTGACGGCCAGTTCACGGTGACCGCACAGGAGATGACGGCCTTCGCCGGGAAGATCGAGGAGGCGATCGGCCAGATCGAGCAGGAGCGCAGTGCGCTTCAGACGACGGTCGACAACATCACCAGTGGCTGGAAGGGCCAGGCGGCGGAGGCCTACAAGACCCTGCAGACTCAGGTCAACGACGACGTCAAGAAGCTGAAGGAATCGCTGACCGCGATCAAGCACGCGATCGAGCTGACCACCAAGCACTACGCGAGTGCCGAAGAGGAGCAGAAGGCGCTGTTCGGCCCCCAGGGCTGATCATCGCTTCCGCGCTGATCAACGCTCTGCTCCGACCTTCCGCCCGCCGGGGCGCCCGCGGCTGAGCGCCGGGTGCTCCGCATCCTCGTCAAGGGAGACATCGTGTCCGACCACATCCTCGTCAACTTCCAGACCCTGCACCAGGCCTCGCAGGACGTGCAGAACTCGGCCAACCGGATCGAGCACATGCTGTCCGAACTGCGCAAGGAGGTCACCAAGATCTCCCACGGCTGGCAGGGCCAGGCCCAGCAGGGCTACAACGCCCAGCAGGCCAAGTGGGACTCGGCCGCCCAGAACCTGAAGGACACCTGCGCCAAGATCTCCGGCTCGCTGGAGAGCGCCGCGCAGAGCTACCAGCAGACCGAGAAGAAGAACGCCGGTCTCTGGCAGGGCTGATCGACCGTTCCCGGGACGGGAACGACAGGGCGGGTACCCGGGTTTCCGGGCACCCGCCCTTCGGCGCGTGGCGCGGCACGGGGTGGAGAACATGAGGGGTGGCAGGGTGTCCGGAGGCGGGTTCCGTAGGACGGCCGCGGCGCTGGCCGCGCTCGCGGTGCTGGGCGGTCCGCTGGCCGCCCCGGCGTACGCGGACGGGCCCGGGCTGGCCTCCGCCGGTGACTGCCCCAAGCCTGCGCCCGACGTGCAGACCGTGCCCTGGTCGCTGCAGCGGCTGCTGTTGGACGAGTTGTGGCAGGGCGGGGCGACCACCGGCAAGGACGTGACGGTCGCCGTCATCGACACCGGGGTGGACGACAACAACGCGCAGCTGGCCGGCAAGGTGGTGCAGGGCCCCAGCCTGCTGTTCGACAAGCAGAACAACAAACTGGTCGACGGCACCTCGAAGAACGACACGGTCGGCCACGGCACCAAGGTGGCCGGCATCATCGCCGCTCGCCGCAGCGACCGGACCGGTTTCGTCGGACTGGCACCCGACGCCCAGATCTACGCCATCCGGCAGAACGACAGCGAGGGCAACGGCGACGTCGCCAGCCTCGCGGCGGCCATCAGCGACGTCGTCAAGTACGACAACGACGTCCTCAAGACCAAGGACCCGAACAAGTCCCTGATCAGGGTCATCAACATCTCCCAGGACGTACGCGGCGCGGGCGACGCCCACTTCGGCGGCTACCAGGAGCTGAAGACCGCGATCCAGGACGCCGAGAACGCCGGCATCGTGGTGGTCGCCTCCAGTGGCAACGACGGCAAGGAGGGCGACACCTACCCGGGCGCCTTCCCGACCGTGCTGTCCGTGGGCGCCTCCGACCGCAACAACGAGCGCGCGCCGTTCTCCCAGTACGGCTCCTTCGTGAAGGTCGCCGCGCCCGGCGTCGAGATGCTCTCCACGGTGCCCGGCGGCGGCCAGTGCGTGGACAACGGCACCAGCTTCGCCGCCCCGTACGTCTCCGGGCTGGCCGCGCTGCTGCTCGGCGCGCACCCGAAGTGGACGCCGGCCCAGGTGCGGGCCTGGATCGAGCAGACCGCCCAGCGCACCGAGCCCGGCCCCAACCAGTTCATCGGCTGGGGCGTGGTTGACCCGGTCAAGGCCGTCACCAAGGCGCCCGAGAACCCGCCGTCCGCCCCCGCCCCGGACGCCCCGGTGCGGCTGGCCGCAGCCCCGATCGTGCCGGCGCCGGTCGGCCTCGGCGAGACCCAGGCGGACCGCGACGGCCGCACCGCCACATACGTGGTCGGCGTCGGCGCGCTGCTGGTCGCCCTGCTGATCGGCGGAGGAGTCGTGCTGCGCGACCACCGCCGCAAGTCCGCCGACCGACAGGCGTGATGCGCCTGACACGCGTCCGAGAGGTGTTCGGGAAAAACCCGTGAAACACCTGTAACACCGGCGCCCGCTCACCGCATCCATCAGGTGTCAGGGGCACACGGACGCGGGGGAGCGACGGGCGATGGGGTGGATCGGGGGCGGCCGCGAGGCCAAGGACGCCGAGTTCCTGGAGCTCGTCTCCAGCCGCACCGGCCACCTCTACCGCTCGGCCTGCCTGCTCACCAGCGGCGACACCCACTACGCGGAGGACCTCGTGCAGGAGGCCCTCAGCCGGATGTACGTGCTCTGGCGGCGCAGCGCCTTCACGGGCGGCCGGCACCGGATCGAGAACCCGGCGGCCTACACCCACACGGTGATGGTGCGCACCTTCCTCGCCCAGCAGCGCCGCCGTTCCAGTGGCGAGCGCCCGAGCGAGAGCCTGCCGGAGCGGGAGGGGCACGACGCGGACAGCAGTCTGCGGCTGACCCTGCTCGACGCGCTCGGGCGGATGCCGGCCAAGGACCGGGCCGTGCTGGTGCTGCGCTACTGGGAGGACCGCAGCGTCGAGGAGACCGCCGAGGTGCTGCGGCTGTCCTCCGGTGCGGTCCGGACCAGGACCACCCGGGCGCTGGCCCGGCTGCGCACCCTGCTCGGCGACTCGCTGGCCGAACTCGCCGTCCGCTGACGTCCTCCGCACCACCCGCTCGCACCACCCGCTGACCACTTCTGGCCCTTCCGCGACGCAAGGAGACGGTGATCCGCCATGTCCGAGCCGGACAAGTTCGAAGACGATCTTCTCTACGCCCTCACCCGTACCGGTGAGGGTTTCCGCCCCGACCAGGCCGGGCTGGTCGCGGGCGGGTACCAGCGCGGCCGCCGCCGCTGGCGCCGCCGTTCGACCGCCGCGGTGGTGGGCGGTGCCGCCGCGCTGGCCCTGGTGGGCACCGGCGCGGTGTACCTGACCGGCAACGGTTCGACGTCCGGCGGCACGGCCACGGTGGCCGCGGCCCCCGCCGCCTCCACCGGTGTCGCGCTGACCCCGGCCTCCGCCGGCGCCGGTACGCCCACCCCGACCGCCACCGCCGCCGCGGCGGTCACCGGCGACGAGGTGCTGGCCACCTTCAAGGCCCTGCTGCCCGAGGGCGAGATCACCGATGCGAGCGGCCGGGGCAGCAACGGCTCCATGCCCACCTTCGCGGGCGCCCAGCTGGTGTTCGACGACGGCGCCGGCAAGTCGCAGCTCATGGTCGGGGTGCAGAAGCACCGCAAGGGCCAGGCCCAGGAGCGCTCCTGCCCGGACGCCAAGATCAACCGGATCGACGCCTGCTCGGTCACCACTCTGGCGGACGGCTCCAAGCTGTTCCTCAGCGAGGGCTACGAGTACCCGGACCACCGCGCCGACACCAAGGAGTGGATGGCGTCGCTGACCGGGCCGGACGGCCGGGAGATCAACCTCAGCGAGTGGAACTCGGCGCAGGAGAAGGGCGCGTCGGTCAGCCGTCCCAACCCGCCGCTCACCCTGGACCAGCTCCGGGCGATCGTCACCGACAAGTCCTGGGACCGGATCGTCGCGGGGGTCCAGCCCGACGGCGTCGACCCCGCGGCCACCGACACCGGCCTGTCCCTGCAGGACCGCCAGGCGATCCTGGCCAAGTTGCTGCCCGCCGGGGTGACAGTCAGCAAGATCGACGGCAACGAGACCTTCGCCGACGTCCAGCTCACCCAGGGCGGAACCACGGGATCGCTGGTCCTGCGGGTGCAGAAGCTGGTGCGCCAGCCGGGCGACCAGACGGAGAAGATGTTCGAGGGCGCGACGGTCCTGCCCGAGGGGGGCCTGCTCAAGCTCTACGGCCCGGGGACGCCCAATCCGAAGGGCCAGCCGATGGCGGACGTCCTGCGGGGCGACCTGCGCATCCTGGCCGGCCAGGGACCGACGGGCAAGCCGCTGCTGAGCCTGGACCAGCTGAAGGCGATCGCCGCCAGCCCGGAGTGGAAGATCAAGAAGTAGCGGTCACGGACGTGGCGGTGCCCCGGGCTCTGAGGAGAGCCCGGGGCACCGCCGTGTGGGGGAGGGGTGGGGGATCGGGGGTCAGTCCCGCTGGTCCTCGGGGAGGCTGATCACCCAGCGGGTGGCCTGCCGGGGACGCAGGTAGAACAGCCAGTAGAGGGTGGCGGCGGCGGTGATGCCGCCGGTCCACAGCAGGGGCTCGGCGTCCAGCTGGGTCATCACGTAGACCAGGACGACGATCAGCAGCACCGGGACGGCCGGCCACAGCGGCATCCGCCAGGCGGCGGCGTGCTTGTGGTGGCCGCGGCGGGAGAGCAGCGAGGCGATCGCGACCAGCAGGTACATCGCGGTGACGGCGACGCCGGTGATGTTGCTGAGCAGCTCGCCCTTGACGAAGCAGAGCGCGGCGCCGGGCAGGCCGACCGCCAGGGTGGCGATCCACGGGGAGCCGAAGCGGCCGAGGGTGCCGAAGGCCTTGTTGACCGGCTCGGGCCAGGCCTTGTCGCGGGCGGAGGCGAACAGCACCCGGGAGTTCTGGATGACCATGACGATGCCGGCGTTGATGATGGCCAGCGCGATGCAGAGGCTGATGAAGGTGCCGACCGCGGAGTTGCTCCATGCGGTGACCATGCCGGAGATGTCGCCGGAGGTCAGGGTCTGCAGGTCGGGGGCGCCCATGGTGATGGCGGCGACCGGGATCAGGATGATGGCGCTGGAGAGGCCGAGGGTCCACAGCACGGTGCGGGAGACGGTGCGGCGGGGGTTCTCCAGCTCCTCGGACAGGTAGACGGCGGTGGAGAAGCCCTGGGTGGCGAACAGGGCGATGCCGAGCGCGCCGATGATGGCGCCGATGCGGACCGGGCTGGCGGCGCCGCCGTCGGTGGAGACCAGGCCGTGCAGCAGGCTCGGGTGCTGGGCGTTGGTGTGGGCGAAGCCGAGCACCGAGACCACGCCGGCCGCGATGACCTCCAGGACCAGGAAGATGCCGGTGATCCAGGCGTTGGCGCGCAGGTCGAGCAGGCCGGCCAGGGTGGCGGCCAGCATCACGGCGGCGCCGGCGATCGCCTTGTCGACGTGCAGGACGGGCGCGAGGTAGTCGGCGGTGCCGAGCGCGATGACCGAGGGGACGATCATCACCACGATGAGCGACTGGATGAAGACCAGCCAGCCCGCGAGCCGTCCGGCCAGGGTGCCGACCATCGCGTACTCGCCGCCGGCGCTGGGGATCAGGGTGCCGAGCTCGGAGTAGCAGAACGCGACCGCGATGCAGAGCACCGAGCCGATGGCGATGGCCAGCGCGGTGGCGCTGCCGATGCTGGAGAACAGCTGCGGCACGATCACGAAGAGCGTCGACGCGGGCGTGACGCAGGACAGCGTGAGCAGGGTGCCGCCCACGACGCCGATCGAGCGCTTGAGCTGCTGGGGCGCGGCTGCCCCGTCCGCCGTGGCGGTTACGGTCTGTGGCGGGCGAAGCGTGTCGGGCATGTCGATTCCGATCGGCTCTGTGCGGTCCTGGGATGGGAGCGGTATCGCCTCCGCTGACTGGGCTGCTCGGGACTGGTCCGGTCGCTCCCGGGCCGCAATGGAACCTTGGGCGTATTGACTGCGTCAACGCCGGAACTGCTTCGGAATCCGTTGCGGCCAACCGCATAAACATGCGATCCGATGATCACTTACCGGTCACCGGGCTGTATGTCCGACTTGTTACTTTGGCTTCAGGGGGCATGAATCAAAGGTGAACGGCACATTGCGGCCCATCATTCAAAGGTGACGCCCTGGTCCGACGCCAATACGCTCAGACGGCTTCGAGTACTGCGGCAACTCCCCGGCCGGGTACGGGAACCGCAGCCCCGGCCCGGAAAGATCTAGGTAACGTTTCAGCACCTGGGACGCCGAAGGGTCGGACTCCCGGGGAGTCCGACCCTTCGATCACCGTCCGTAGCGAACGGCCCGATCAGTGCACGCCGCTGACGGCCCTCGTCACTGCGTCGGCAGCCAGCCCGTCTGGACCATCTGCCCGTTGGTCGCGCGCCGCGACACGTACACCCCGCGGCCCGGCGGCAGCGCCTGCGGCTTGACCGTGCCCAGCAGCGCGCCCTCGTCCCGGTTGCCGGACAGGATGACGCCCTGCCCGCCGAGCTCGCGCATCCGCTGCATCACCGGCTCGTACAGCGAGCGCCCGGCGCCGCCCGCGCTGCGGGCCACGATCACCCGCAGGCCGATGTCCCGGGCGAACGGCAGGAACTCGGCCAGCGGCGCCAGCGGGTTGCCCGAGCTGGTCGCGACCAGCTCGTAGTCGTCGACGATCACGAACATGTCCTTGCCGCTGTACCAGCTGCGGTTGCGCAGCTGCTCGGCGGTCACGTCCGGGCCGGGCAGGCGGCGGGCGCAGGCCCCGCGCAGCATGTCCACGATGGCCGCCATGGCCGGCTGCGCGGCCGCGTACTCCACCAGGTACTCCGGCGGCACGGTGCCCAGCAGCGCGCGCCGGTAGTCGCCGACCACGATGCCCGCCTGGTCCGCGGTGTAACGCTCGGTGATCTGCTTGATCAGCATCCGCAGCAGCGCGGACTTCCCGGACTCGGTGTCGCCGAACACGATGAACAGCGGGTCGGTCTCGAAGTTGACGAACACCGGCGCCAGTTCGGCCTCGTCCACGCCGAAGGACACCCCGCGCTCCGGGTGCTCGAAGCCCTTCGGCAGCGAGAACCCGTCCAGCACGGCCGGCAGCATCCGCACCTGCGGCGCGCGCGGGCCGGCCCAGGCCCCGTCGACCGCGCCGACCAGCCCGGCCACGCCGTCCTGCAGGTCCTCCACCGAGGAGGAGCCGTCCAGCCGCGGCAGGCCGCCCAGGAAGTGCAGCCGCTCCGCGGTGATGCCGCGCCCGGCCAGCGCCGGGACGTTCTGCGCCACCCGGCGGTCCACCTCGGACTCCATGGCGTCACCGAGCTTCAGCTCGATGCGGTTCTGCAGCAGGTCCTTCAGCGCCGGGCGCACCTCCGCGTACCGGGCCGCGGTGATCACCAGGTGGACGCCGTAGCCGAGGCCGCGCTGGGCGATGTCGGCGATCACCGGCTCCAGCCCCTCGAACTCCTGCTTGAAGGTGTTCCAGCCGTCGATCATCAGGAACACGTCGCCGAAGGCCTCGTCCGGCAGTTGCCCGGCCGCCCGGCGGGCCCGGTACGTCGCGATGGTGTCGATGCCGGTCGCCCGGAACAGCTCCTCGCGCCGGTTCATCACCCCGTGCACCTCGGAGACCATCCGGCGCACCTTGTCCACGTCCAGGCGCCCCGCCACCCCGCCGACGTGCGGCAGGCCGGTCAGCGACTGGAAGCTGCCCGCGCCGAAGTCCAGCAGGTAGAACTGCACCTCGCGGGGGGTGTGGGTGAGGCCGAAGGCGGCCGTCATGGTGCGCAGCACGGTGGACTTGCCCGAGCGCGGGCCGCCCACCACCAGGCCGTGGCCGGCCGCCCCGGAGAAGTCGACCTCCAGGATGTCGGTCTTCTGCTCGCGCGGCTTGTCGACGATGCCGATCGGGGCCCGCAGCCGGCCGCCCGGGTAGCCGGGCGCGGTCAGCCCGCGCTCCGGGACGACCTGCAGCGGCGGCAGCAGGTGGTCGATGCTCGGCGCGTCGTCCAGCGGCGGCAGCCACACCTGGTGCGCGGCCGGGCCCTGGCCGGCCATCCGCTGGACGAACACGTCCAGCACGGTGTCCACCAGCGCGTCGTCCTGCTCCGGGGCCTGCGGCGCCTCCTGCTCCACCGGCTCCGGCGGCAGGTCGACGTAGGCCGAGGTGAACGCCACCGGCCGGGTGTTCACCCGCCGTCCGCCGGTCGACCGCTGCTGCCCCGGCGCCCGGTACGGCCCCGAGACGTACGCGGCCTTGAACCGGTCCATCACGTCCTCGCCGAACTTCAGGTAGCCGACGCCCGGCACCGGCGGCAGGTGGTAGGCGTCCGGCACGCCGATCGCCGCCCGCGACTCGGCCGCCGAGAAGGTGCGCAGACCGATCCGGTACGAGAGGTAGGTGTCCAGGCCGCGCAGCTTGCCCTCCTCCAGGCGCTGCGAGGCCAGCAGCAGGTGCACGCCCAGGGAGCGGCCGATCCGGCCGATCTGGATGAACATCTCGATGAAGTCGGGCTTGGCGGTGAGGAGTTCGGAGAACTCGTCGATGATCAGCACCAGCGAGGGCAGCGGGTCCAGCGCCGCGCCGGCCGCCCGGGCCCGCTCGTACTCGTGGATGTTGGCGTAGTTGCCGGAGCGGTGCAGCAGCTCCTGGCGCCGGTGCAGCTCGCCCTCGATCGCGTCGCGCATGCGGTCGACCAGGGTGAGCTCGCCCTCCAGGTTGGTGATCACCGCGGAGGTGTGCGGCATGTCCGCCATGCCCAGGAAGGTCGCGCCGCCCTTGAAGTCGGCGAGCACGAAGTTCAGCGTCTCCGAGGAGTGGGTCATCGCCAGCGCGAGCACCAGCGTGCGCAGCAGCTCCGACTTGCCGGAACCGGTCGCGCCCACGCACAGGCCGTGCGGGCCCATGCCCTCCAGCGCGGCCTCCTTGATGTCCAGGTAGACGTGCTCGCCGTTCGCCCCGACGCCGATCGGCACCCGCATCCGCTCGTGCTGGGCGCGCGGGCGCCAGCTGCGGGCCACGTCGAAGGAGCCCGGGTCGCCGGAGTTCATCATGTCGGTGAAGTCCAGGTTGGACAGCAGCGGCTCGTCGTCCCCGCCGGCCGAGGCCCGGTACGGCGCCAACTGCCGCGCCAGCGCCTCGGACTGCCACAGCGAGAGCAGGTCCGGCTTGCCGGCGTAGGTCGCCCCGGAGGCCGAACGCAGCACCAGCTCCTGCGGGTTGACCGTCACCATCAGGTGCCCGCTCGGCTCGTCCACCTCACCCGGGACGACCTCGATGACGGTCACCCCCTGCACGCCCTCGGGGCCGGCCAGCACCGAGTCGTGCGGCACCCCGGCGCCGTCCATGATGACCACCAGGTGCGGCTGGTCCGCCGCGGGCGCGGCGTCCCGGACGAAGCGCTGGCGGCCGGACAGCTCGTCCTGCAGCAGGTACTCCAGCTCGCCCAGGTCGTGGGCGCTCAGCCGGCGCGAGCCCGCGCCGTCGGCCTCCTTGCGGTGCTGGTTGTGCGGGAGCCACTTGGTCCAGTCCCACTCCTCGGCCGCGCCGGGGGCCGCCGCGACCGCGATCAGCAGGTCGTCCGGCGAGTGCAGGGTGGTCAGTTGGGCGATCATCGCGCGCACGTTGCCGTACACCGAGTCCGGGTCCCCGCACACCGTGATGTGGTAGAAGGCGCGCAGCGAGACCGCCAGCGGCAGGTCCTGCAGGGTGCCGTGGGCCTTCAGGAAGGAGTGCATCGCGGCCGCCGACAGCGGCTCCAGCTCGTCCATCGGCGCGGTCTGCGGCGCCACCAGCGGGGTGGACAGCTGGACCGGCCCGAGGCCCACCCGGATCTGCGCGAAGTCGCCGTCCGCCGTGCGCCGCTCCCACAGCCGCCGGCCGTCCTCGACGATCGACCACAGTTGGTCCGGCGCCGGGTTCAGGAACAGCAGCGCACCGCGCTGGCTCTCCGCCGTGCGGCGCACCTGGCGGCGGGTCTGCTGCAGGTACTTGAGGTAGTCGCGCCGCTCGTCCGCCATGGCGGTCGAACCGCCCTTGCGGGCCCGCACGATCTGGGCCAGCACCATGCCGACCGTCGAGACGATCATCAGACCGCCCATGATCTTCATCGGGGCGGCCGCGCCCGGCGAGAAGAAGAACACCGCCGAACCGCCCATGCCGAGCATCGGCAGGATGCTCATCAGCCAGTCCTCGCCGCCCTGCCGGGGCAGCTCGGGCGGACTGACCAGCTCCACCGGCTCGTCCGGCACCGTCGGCGGGTAGGCCCTGGCCGGTCGCTTGACCATGATCACACCCATGCGTCATCCACCCCGCGGCGTCGATCGATCACTTCGGCATCAGCCCTCATGCGACTGCGCCCGCTCCGGTACGGGTTCCCGTGACTGAGGACGCCCCACACAGCGCAGCCCCCGTACCACCGTGCGCAGGCGCCGATCCTAACGGTCGCCCCCGCACCGCCCACCACGCCCCGCCCCCCGCACCGCCACCACGCCCCGCCCCCCGCACCGCCACCACGCCCCGCCCCCCGCACCGCCCGCCGGGCCCCGCCCCGCAGCGACGCCGGGCACGAACCGAGCGGGTAGGGTAACGCCGCGCCAACTCGCGGCCCGGCCGGGCCGGTTCCACAGCCAGACCGCGCGCCACCGGGCCGCGGCACCGTCAAACCCAGGGGGAGCGCCCAGTGCGTCGAAGGATCGAGGTGCGGCCGTGACTTCAAACGCCGCCACGGGCTACTGCCGGGTCACCGTCGTCGCCCCGGACCGCCGGATCGACGTCGCCCTGCCCGAGGACGTCGCACTCGCCGACGTCTACCCCGAGGTGCTGCGCCTGGCCAACCAGAGCCAGCCCGACGGCACCCCCACCGGCTTCCACCTGGTCCGCCGCGACGGCACCGTGCTCGACAGCAGCCTGTCGCTGGCCGCCCAGCAGGTCCGCGACGGCGACCTGCTGGCGCTGCGCCCCTTCGCCGAGTCCCTGCCGCCGGCCGTCTACGACGACGTCGCCGACGCCATCGCCAGCGCCGTCGAGGCCGACCGCCGGTTCTGGACCGTCGAGCTGATGCGCGGCTTCGGCCTGATCGGCACCGGGGTGCTGCTCACCCTGCTCGGCTTCGCGCTCTGGTTCTCCGACCTGCGCCACGACATGCACAGCCTGCCCGGCGTGCTGGCCGGCGTCACCGCCGTCGTGCTCACCGCCCTCGCCGGAGTGCGCGCCCGGGTCTACCAGGACGCCCCCGCCGCGGTCGCGCTCGGCCTCGGCGCCCTGCCGCACGCCCTGATCGCCGGCAGCGGCGTCATCGCCGTCGCCCACAAGTGGGACGGCCCCGGCCGGCTGCAGTTCCTGACCGGCTGCGTCACCGCCCTGGTGATCGCCGTGCTGCTCGCCGGACTGCTGCCCACGATGGACGCGGTGTTCGTCGCCGCCGCCTTCGTCGCCACCGCCGGCGCGCTCGCCACCTTCGCCGCGGTGCTGATGCCGGACACCCCGGCCGGGAACATCGCCGCCGTCACCGGTGTCGCCGCCGTCGCCGCCGTCGGCTTCCTGCCCAGCCTCTCCGCCCGCTTCGCCCGGCTGCCGGTCGGCTTCAGCGCCCCCGGCCAGACCCGCACCCGCAGCCGCGACTACGACGAGGAGGCCGAGCGCGCCGAGGTCGTCCAGTACGAGCGGATCGCCCACCAGGCCCGCCGCGGCCACGAGGTGCTGGTCGGCCTGGTCGGCGGCTGCGCCGCGGTCGTGGTCGGCGCCTGCGCCGTCCTCTCCTTCACCGACCGGACCTTCCCCGAGCTGCTCGCGCTCGCCCTGGGCATCGCCACCATGCTGCGCGCCCGGCTGTTCCGCTACACCGCGCAGGTCCTCAGCCTCACCGCGGCCGGCCTGCTCGGCCTGTGCCTGCTGATCGTCGGCCTGTCGCTGCACACCCCGCAGTTCATCCTGCGCGCGGCCGGCTCCAGCACCGAGCTCGACCTGCGCACCATCTGGCTGGCCGCCTCCATCGCCTTCGGCGCCGCGCTGCTCACCGCGATCGCCCTGGTGGTGCCCCGGCTCGGCGTCTCCCCGTTCTGGGGGCGCATCCTGGACCTGTTCGACAGCCTCACCCTGATCTCGCTGGTCCCGCTGGCGCTCGCCGTCCTGAACATCTACCGGCTGGTCCGCGGCGCCACCGGCTGACCCCGCGGACCGGTGCCGCCCACCCGGCCGTTCGGCAGGTGGGCGGCACTGGTACGCTTGGCCTCCGAGCGCAGCCGTGTGTCCGCCCCCAGGGGCAGCCGACCGCCGGTCGCACTCGCGACACCGAGTTCTCGCAGAGTCCTGTGCTGTCGACCAGGACCGCTCGGTAGACCTTGAAGGAGTTGCAGTGGCTCTCGCCTCTGACGTGAAGAAGCAGATCATCGCCGAGTTCGGCCAGAAGGAGGGCGACACCGGCTCCCCCGAGGTCCAGGTCGCCATGCTCTCCCGCCGCATCTCGGACCTGACCGAGCACCTCAAGTTCCACAAGCACGACCACCACTCGCGTCGTGGCCTGCTGATCCTGGTCGGCCAGCGCCGCCGCCTCCTGCAGTACCTGGCCAAGAAGGACATCGAGCGCTTCCGTACGCTCGTCGACCGCCTGGGCATCCGCCGCGGTGCCGCCGGCGGCGCCCGCTAAGACCGCCGCTCGGGGCGGCTCCCCACACCGGGGGGCCGCCCCTCGCGCGTATGCCGCGGCCGTTCGACCGCGGCACCCTGACACAAGAACTCGCGCGCACCTCCCCAGGTGGCCGAGGATTGCACCGTAGGGTTGTGGGCATGCCGGGTGATGGCGCAGCAGCGCGCCACCCGGGCAGCAAGCCCGAACCCCCCGCGGGACGAAGGCTTCAAACGGAAGCCGCCCGCATCCGAGAGAGCGTCCAGACGCGGACCGCCCGTCCCGGCCCGGCAGCCGTGAGGCGCCGGTCCTCGGTAGTGGCCCCCGGAACCCCCGCAGCGAGCGGGGCCCCCGGAGGCTTCGATCGAAGACCGGCCCGACTGCCGCCCTCCCTGGCGGGAGGGCCCCGGGGCCCCCAGGCAGCGCGCGGGGACGCTCTCCCGGAGACGTACGAAAGAGGAGATCTTCCAGGTGGAAGAGAACGTGTTCTACGCCGAGGCCGTGATCGACAACGGTTCCTTCGGCACCCGTACCATCCGCTTCGAGACCGGCCGTCTGGCCCGTCAGGCCGCCGGCTCCGCCGTGGCCTACCTGGACGACGACACCATGGTGCTGTCGGCCACCAGCGCGTCCAAGCAGCCGAAGGAGCACTTCGACTTCTTCCCGCTGACCGTGGACGTCGAGGAGCGGATGTACGCCGCCGGCCGCATCCCCGGCTCGTTCTTCCGTCGCGAGGGCCGGCCGTCCGAGGACGCGATCCTCACCTGCCGCCTGATCGACCGCCCGCTGCGCCCGTCCTTCGTCAAGGGCCTGCGCAACGAGGTCCAGGTCGTCTGCACCGTGATGGCGCTCAACCCCGACCACCTGTACGACGTGGTCGCCATCAACGCCGCCTCCGCCTCCACCCAGCTGGCGGGCCTGCCGTTCTCCGGCCCGATCGGCGGCGTGCGCGTCGCGCTGATCAAGGGCCAGTGGGTCGCCTTCCCGACCCACAGCGAGCTGGAGTCGGCCGTCTTCGACATGGTCGTCGCCGGTCGCGTCCTGCCGGACGGCGACGTCGCGATCATGATGGTCGAGGCCGAGGCCACCGACAAGACCATCAAGCTGGTCGAGGGCGGCGCCGAGGCGCCGACCGAGGAGGTCGTGGCCGCCGGCCTCGAGGCCGCCAAGCCGTTCATCAAGGTGCTGTGCGCCGCGCAGTCGCAGCTGGCCGCCCAGGCCGCCAAGCCGACCGCCGAGTTCCCGGTCTTCCTGGACTACCAGGACGACGTCCTCGCCGCGCTGACCGCCGCCGTCAAGGACGAGCTGGCCCAGGCCCTGACCATCCCGGGCAAGCAGGAGCGCAACAACGAGCTGGACCGCGTCAAGGCCGTCGCGGCCGAGAAGCTGCTCCCCGAGTTCGAGGGCCGCGAGAAGGAGATCAGCGCCGCTTACAACGCGCTGACCAAGAAGATCGTCCGCGAGCGCGTCATCAAGGACAAGGTCCGCATCGACGGCCGCGGCGTCACCGACATCCGCACCCTGGCCGCCGAGGTCGAGGCCATCCCGCGCGTCCACGGCTCGGCGCTGTTCGAGCGCGGCGAGACCCAGATCCTGGGTGTCACCACGCTGAACATGCTCCGCATGGAGCAGCAGCTCGACACGCTCTCGCCGGAGACGCGTCGCCGTTACATGCACAACTACAACTTCCCGCCGTACTCGGTCGGCGAGACCGGCCGCGTGGGCTCGCCCAAGCGCCGCGAGATCGGCCACGGCGCCCTGGCCGAGCGCGCCATCCTGCCGGTCCTGCCGACCCGCGAGGAGTTCCCGTACGCCATCCGCCAGGTCTCCGAGGCGCTCGGCTCCAACGGCTCCACCTCGATGGGCTCGGTCTGCGCCTCGACCATGTCGCTGCTGAACGCCGGTGTGCCGCTGAAGGCCGCCGTCGCCGGCATCGCCATGGGCCTGATCTCCCAGGAGATCGACGGTGAGACCCACTACGTCGCGCTGACCGACATCCTGGGTGCCGAGGACGCGTACGGCGACATGGACTTCAAGGTCGCCGGTACCCGCAACTTCATCACCGCGCTGCAGCTGGACACCAAGCTCAACGGCATCCCGGCCTCCGTGCTGGCCGCCGCGCTGAAGCAGGCCCGCGACGCCCGCCTGCACATCCTCGACGTGATGAACGAGGCCATCGACTCGCCCGACGAGATGTCCCCGAACGCGCCGCGCATCATCACCATCAAGATCCCGGTGGACAAGATCGGCGAGGTCATCGGCCCCAAGGGCAAGATGATCAACCAGATCCAGGAGGACACCGGCGCCGAGATCACGATCGAGGACGACGGCACCATCTACATCGGTGCCGCCGACGGCCCGGCCGCCGAGGCCGCCCGCACCACGATCAACCAGATCGCCAACCCGACCATGCCGGAGGTCGGCGAGCGCTACCTGGGCACCGTGGTCAAGACCACGACGTTCGGCGCGTTCGTCTCGCTCATGCCGGGCAAGGACGGCCTGCTGCACATCTCGCAGATCCGCAAGCTGGCCGGCGGCAAGCGCGTGGAGAACGTCGAGGACGTCCTCGGCGTCGGCGCCAAGGTGCAGGTCGAGATCGCCGAGATCGACCCGCGCGGCAAGCTCTCCCTGATCCCGGTCATCGAGGGCGAGGAAGCCGGCGAGGCCGCTTCCGAGTGAAGCGCCGCTAGCTGACCCGTGCGGCCCGTACGCCTCCCGGCGTGCGGGCCGCACCCCGTTGTCCACGCGTTCGTCCGTACGTGCCATTCCCACGTGCGTTTCCTCTGGAGGTACCCACCGTGGCCCAGGCCCCGGCGGTAAAGCAGCGTCCCGGCAGCACCCGGACCCTGCTCAAGGGCGTCGACGGCGCCGGCACGGTGCGCCGCACCGTGCTGCCCGGCGGCCTGCGGGTCGTCACCGAGACCCTGCCGACGGTGCGCTCCGCGACCTTCGGCATCTGGGTCGGCGTCGGCTCGCGGGACGAGACCCCGCAGCTCAACGGCGCGACCCACTACCTGGAGCACCTGCTCTTCAAGGGCACCGAGCGGCGCAGCGCGCTGGACATCTCGGCGGCCCTGGACGCGGTCGGCGGCGAGATGAACGCCTTCACCGCGAAGGAGAACACCTGCTACTACGCCCGGGTCCTGGACACCGACCTGCCGCTGGCCATCGACGTGGTCTGCGACATGCTCACCGGCTCGCTGATCCGCCCCGAGGACGTCGACGCCGAGCGCGGCGTCATCCTCGAGGAGATGGCGATGGCCGAGGACGACCCGGGCGACGTGGTCCACGACCTGTTCGCCAAGGTGATCTACGGCAGCGGCCCGCTCGGCCGCCCGATCCTCGGCACCCAGGAGACCATCAAGGCGCTCACCCGGGACCAGATCGCCGGCTTCTACCACCGCCGCTACCGCCCGGAGCACCTGGTCGTCGCCGCGGCCGGCAACCTCGACCACCGCAAGGTGGTCAAGCAGGTCGAACAGGCCTTCGCCCCGGTGCTGGCCCGCTCCACCGCGGCACCCGCGGAGGCCCGCCGCGGCGTCAAGGCGCTGCGCACGGCTGGCAGGATCGAGGTGCTCAACCGCTCCACCGAGCAGGCCCACCTGGTGCTGGGCGTGCCCGGGGTGCCCCGGCACGACGAGCGCCGCTGGGCGATGGGCGTGCTCAACGCGGCCCTGGGCGGCGGGATGAGCTCCCGGCTGTTCCAGGAGGTCCGGGAGAAGCGCGGCCTGGCGTACTCGGTCTACTCGTACTCCTCCTCGTACGCGGACAGCGGCCTGTTCGGCATCTACGCCGGCTGCCAGCCCAAGCGGGTCGAGGAGGTGCTGCGGATCTGCCGCCAGGAGCTGGCCAAGGTGGTCGCCGAGGGCATCACCGAGGAGGAGCTGCACCGCGCGATCGGGCAGATCTCCGGCTCCACCGTGCTCGGCATGGAGGACACCGGCTCGCTGATGAACCGGATCGGCAAGGCCGAGCTCAGCTACGGGCACCACCTGTCGGTGGACGACATGCTGGAGCGGATCGCGGCCGTGACCCTGGAGGACGTCCACGCGGTGGCCCGTGATGTGCTGGGCGCGTACCGGCCGTCGCTGGCGCTGATCGGTCCGGTCAACGACAAGCGGGCCGCCAAGCTCGCCGATCTGCTGGTCTGAGACCGGCTGGTGTGAGAGGAACTTCGCTATGACGCTGCGCGTCGCCGTGATCGGCGCCAAGGGACGGATCGGCTCCGAGGCCGTCAAGGCCGTCGAGGCCGCGCCGGACATGGAGCTGGTGGCCGCCCTCGGCCGCGGCTCCAGGCTGGAGGAGCTGACCGAGGCCGGGGCACAGGTCGCTGTCGAGCTGACCCACCCGGACTCGGTCATGGGCAACCTCGACTACTGCGTCCACAACGGCATCCACGTGGTCACCGGCACCACCGGCTGGGACGACCTGCGGCTGTCCGAGCTGGAGGGCTGGCTCGTCCCGGCCGAGGCCACCGGACTCCCGCCGCTGCCCGTCGGCGTCCTGATCGCGCCGAACTTCTCCATCGGCGCGATCCTCGGCATGAAGTTCTCCCAGATCGCGGCGAAGTACTTCGAGTCGGTCGAGGTGGTCGAACTGCACCACGACCGCAAGGCCGACGCCCCCAGCGGCACCGCCACCCGCACCGCCCAGCTGATCGCCGCGGCCCGCGCCGAGGCCGGCCGCCCGAAGCAGCAGGACCCGACCACCCACAGCCTGCCCGGCGCGCGCGGCGCCGACGTGGACGGGGTGCCGGTGCACGCCGTACGGCTGCGCGGCCTGCTCGCGCACCAGCAGGTGATGTTCGGCGACACCGGCGAGACGCTCACCATCCGGCACGACTCGCTGCACCACAGCAGCTTCATGCCGGGCATCCTGCTGGGCGTGCGCAAGGTCGTCGAGACCCCGGGGCTGACCTTCGGCCTCGAACACTTCCTGGACCTGTGAGCCCTTCATGACCTCCCGTACCGGTTTCTTCGTCCTGTCCGGCGTGCTGCTGCTGGTCGCCCTGCTCTGCGTGGGGGAGGGCGTCCAGCTGATCGCCACCGGCAAGCCGCTCGGCATCGGCATCGGCCTGTGCGCCTTCGTGATCCCGCTGATCGGCGTCTGGTTCCTGCGCCAGACCGTCCGCTTCGGCCGGGCCAGCGAGCGGCTCGCCCGGGAGCTGGAGGCCGAGGGCGGCCTGCCGGTGGACGAGCTGAAGCGCACCAACGGCGGGCGGATCGACCGGGCCTCGGCCGACGCGGTGTTCGCCCGCCGCCGGACCGAGGCGGAGGCCGCGCCGGGCGACTGGCGGGTCTGGTTCCGCCTCGCCGTGGCCTACGCCGACGCCGGCGACACCCCGCGCGCCCGCAAGACCATGCAGCACGCCATCAAGCTGCACAGCACCGAACCCGCAAGGAGCAACGCGTGAGCGACGAACCGACGGCCCCCACCTTCCGCAGCGACGTGACGGTGGAGCTGGTCCGCAGCGCCGCCGCGGACTCGGACGTCATCTGGGCGGCCCGGGTCTCCACCGCGGGCGAGCAGTCCCTGGAGGCGCTCCAGCAGGACCCGGAGAAGTCCAAGGGCCTGATCAACTTCCTGATGCGCGACCGGCACGGCACGCCCTTCGAGCACAACTCGATGACCTTCTTCATCAGCGCGCCGATCTTCGTGTTCCGCGAGTTCCACCGCCACCGCAGCGGGTGGTCTTACAACGAGGAGAGCGGGCGTTACCGCGAGCTGCAGCCGGTGTTCTACGTGCCCGCCGAGGACCGCAAGCTGGTTCAGGAGGGCCGACCGGGCCGCTACGAGTTCGTCGAGGGCACCGCGGAGCAGCACGAGACCGTCACCGAGGCGATGGAGGCCTCCTACCGCGAGGCCTACAACCGCTACCAGGAGATGCTGGCGGCCGGCGTGGCCCGCGAGGTGGCCCGCGCGGTGCTGCCGGTCGGCCTGTTCTCCTCGATGTACGCGACCTGCAACGCGCGCTCGCTGATGCACTTCCTCTCGCTGCGCACCCGGCGGGAGAACTCGGCGGTGCCGTCCTTCCCGCAGCGCGAGATCGAGATGGTCGCCGAGCAGATGGAGGAGCAGTGGGCGCAGCTCATGCCGCTCACCCATGCGGCCTTCGAGAAGCACGGCCGAGTCGCCCCCTGACCTGCGGCGACAGGCATATGGGCAGTGCGTCTGGCATGTCTGGATTGCGGCTTTTCTAGCCGCTCCCTACATTCGTGACCACGGATTCCGGTGCTGCCTGAACCCCCGAGCGGGCAGCACCGGAGTCCCATCTCCCCAGCCCCGGCCTGCTCCACCTGTCCGAACCATGGACCGGCATGGGTACCGTCCCACCGCCTACGAGTAGCTTTGGACGCATGGCTCCGACCTCCACCCCCCAGACGCCGTTCGGCCGGGTGCTGACCGCGATGGTCACCCCGTTCACCGCCGACGGCGCACTCGACCTCGACGGCGCCCAGCGCCTCGCCACGCACCTCGTCGACTCCGGGAACGACGGCCTCGTCGTCAACGGCACCACCGGTGAGTCCCCGACCACCAGCGACGCCGAGAAGGCCCAGCTCGTCCGCGCCGTGGTGGAGGCGGTCGGGGATCGCGCCCACGTGGTGACCGGGGTCGGCACCAACGACACCCACCACAGCGTCGAGCTGGCCCGGCAGGCGGAGGCCGCCGGCGCGCACGGGCTGCTGGTCGTCACGCCGTATTACAACAAGCCCCCGCAGGACGGCCTGTACCGGCACTTCACGCAGGTCGCCGACGCCACCGGCCTGCCGGTCATGGCGTACGACATCCCGGGCCGCAGTGGGGTCGCGCTGAGCCACGAGACCCTGGTCCGTCTGGGCGAGCACCCGCGGATCGTCGCCAACAAGGACGCCAAGGGCGACCTGGGCGCCGCGGCCTGGGCGATCGCCCGCTCCGACCTCGCCTGGTACTCCGGCGACGACATCCTCAACCTGCCGCTGCTGTCCGTCGGAGCCGTCGGCGTGGTCAGCGTCGTCGGGCACGTGGCGGCCGGTGAGCTGAAGTCGATGATCGAGGCCTACCTGGCCGGCGATGTGGCCAAGGCCACCGCGATCCACCAGGGCCTGCTGCCGGTGTTCACCGGTATGTTCCGCACCCAGGGCGTGATCCTCTCCAAGGCCGCGCTGGACCTCCAGGGCCTGCCGGCCGGGCCGCTGCGGCTGCCGCTGGTCGGCGCGACGCCCGAGGAGATCGACCGATTGAAGCAGGATCTCGCCGCCGGCGGGGTACACCTGTAGCAGACACAGACGTGCGCGCCCCGGCTCGCCGGACCCGCCCCGGGTCCGCCGCTGGACCGGAACGAAGGCGCGAGAGCACCGACCCAGTAGGAAAACGACACTGAGTACGCACGCCATATGTCTCCAGGGGGAGGACCCCGGACATATGGCGTGCGTCGTGAGGAGAGTCTTTTGAGCCACCCGCATCCCGAGCTCGGCGCGCCCCCGGCCCTGAAGGAGGGCGCCCTCCGCATCACTCCGCTCGGCGGCCTCGGCGAGATCGGCCGCAACATGACGGTCTTCGAGTACGGGGACCGGATCCTGATCGTCGACTGCGGCGTCCTCTTCCCCGAGGACGAGCAGCCCGGAGTGGACCTGATCCTCCCGGACTTCAGCTACATCCGGGACCGCCTCGACAAGGTCGACGGCATCGTCCTCACCCACGGGCACGAGGACCACATCGGCGCCGTTCCCTTCCTCCTCCGGGAGAACCCGGACATCCCGCTGATCGGTTCGAAGCTCACCCTCGCCCTGATCGAGGCCAAGCTCGCCGAGCACCGGATCCGGCCGTACGTGCTGGAGGTGAAGGAGGGCCAGCGCGAGCGCATCGGCCCCTTCGACTGCGAGTTCATCGCGGTCAACCACTCCATCCCGGACGCCCTCGCCGTGGCCGTCCGCACCCCCGCCGGCATGGTCGTGGCCACCGGCGACTTCAAGATGGACCAGCTGCCGCTGGACGGCCGCCTGACCGACCTGCCGACCTTCGCCAAGCTGGCCGAGGAGGGCATGGACCTGCTGCTGGTGGACTCCACCAACGCCGAGGTCCCCGGCTTCATCCCGCACGAGCGGGACATCTCGGCGGCCCTGCGGAACGTCTTCGCCAACGCCGACCGGCGCATCATCGTCGCTTCCTTCGCCAGCCACGTGCACCGCATCCAGCAGGTGCTGGACGCCGCCCACGAGTACGGCCGCAAGGTCGCCTTCGTCGGCCGCTCGATGGTCCGCAACATGGGCATCGCCCGTGACCTCGGCTACCTGAAGGTCCCCGGCAACCTGATCGTGGACGTCAAGCAGCTGGACGACCTCCCGGAGAAGGAGGTCGTGCTGATCTGCACCGGTTCGCAGGGCGAGCCGATGGCGGCGCTGTCCCGGATGGCCAACCGCGACCACCAGATCCGCATCGTCGAGGGCGACACCGTCGTCCTGGCCTCCTCGCTCATCCCGGGCAACGAGAACGCCGTCTACCGCGTGATCAACGGCCTGACCCGCTGGGGCGCCAAGGTCGTGCACAAGGGCAACGCCAAGGTGCACGTCTCCGGGCACGCCTCGGCCGGCGAGCTGCTGTACTTCTTCAACATCTGCAAGCCGCGCAACCTGATGCCGGTCCACGGCGAGTGGCGCCACCTGCGGGCCGCCGCCGAGCTGGGCATCGCGACCGGCGTCCCGCGCAACCGCGTGGTCATCGCCGAGGACGGCGTCTGCGTCGACCTGGAGAAGGGCGTCGCCCGGATCGTCGGCAAGGTGCAGGCCGGCTACGTCTACGTGGACGGCGCCTCGGTCGGCGACATCACAGAGGCCTCGCTCAAGGACCGCAAGATCCTCGGCGAGGAGGGCTTCATCTCGGTCTTCGTCGCGGTCGACTCGACCAACGGCAAGATCGTCGGCGGCCCGACCATCCAGGCCCGCGGCTCCGGCATCGAGGACAACGCCTTCGTGCCGGTCGCCGCCAAGCTCCAGGAGGCCCTGGACCGCTCGGCGAGCGACGGCGTGCTGGAGCCCCGCCAGGTGCAGCAGCTCGTCCGCCGGACCATTGGCAAGTGGGTCGCGGACAACTACCGCCGCCGGCCGATGATCCTGCCGGTCGTCGTCGAGGTCTGAGCCGTGCGCGGGGGCCCGTTCGGCCCCTGCTGAGGCTGGTTTGACGTGGGGCGACCCGGTGCGTAATGTTCTCCGGGTTGCCCCACGGGACGAGCCCCAAGGAAGTCCTCGAATGCGAATTCGAGAACGGCCGGGAAAACGGACCGAGAAACTCTGATAGAGTTCGGGAGTGCCGAAAGGCGAAAGCCGAATCCGATGAATGAAACTCCGG
>NZ_CP115451.1 GCF_027627435.1 Kitasatospora cathayae
GGAGCGGTCGACCTCGACCATCAGCACCGGCACCCCGTTCTCCGGGGCCTGGAGCACCGCGTCCGGGCGCACCTTGCGCTTCCCGCCCGGCAGTAGGAACTCCACCTCGGTCGCCCAGTCGGTCACGGTGCCCACCCCACCCGGGGCGTCCGGGGCCGTGCCGCCCAGGACGAACGCGGCGATCGTCTCGTTGACCGCCATCGCGTGCTGGGCACCGGATCGCCCGGCGCCCCGGGCCGTTGAGCCCATGTCGGAGCGAGGCAGGCCGAGCACCTGCCCGGCCGCCTCCAGTCCGGCCGTGCCCTCCAGCCGCCAGGTCTTGTGCCGCGCCCTGGTGTTGCCGTCGGAGGCGACCAGGCCGTGCAGGGCGAGATCGCGCAACGCCTGCCGGATCACGGTGTTCGACGTCGCCCCGGGGCGCAGCAGTCGCTGGAGCTGGTCGGCGGTGGCGACCTTGAGGACGCCGAGCGCGCCGAGGACGTCGGAGCGCAGGGCGTTGGTCGAGCTGTTCGGGTTGGCGGCGCCGCGCCGGTACGCGGTCCGTCCCGGCCGGGACGGCTGCGGCGGTTCGACGGCGTCGCCCTTGTCGTCGGGCTGGGCGGGGCTCTGACGGGTGCTCACGGACGTCTCCCGGTGGTCGTGGTCGGCTGCTGCCTCTGAGGGATATCCGGCGTTCCTGACAGCCGCCAAGCCTGTTCCGGGCCCGCGCGCCGCACCCTCTCCAACCGCCCCTGATCCGGCCCCGCCGCCACCCACCGACCAGCGAGCGGCCGGCACCAGCCGGACGCGAGAAAAGGAAAAGCCCACCGCAGGTGCAACAACCCGAACCGACCAACCGACAACGCCACAACCACAAACCAAAACCAAAAGCAGAAAGACGGGAGAAGAGGGTTGTCAGAATGCGGCGGCAGCCCGGATTCTGGCACTGACCTGCCCGTTCTCCCGCATCCGGCGCGGGAGGGCCGGTAGGGGCAGCGGAGGGGGAAACGGCAGGGGGAACGGAAGCGGTCCAGCAAACTCACCAGGGCCACCAAGGTATTGGTGAGTTTCCTTGATGGGCCACCAAGGAAACTCACCAGGGCACCTTGATGGCCATCCCAGCAGGTCAGAGACGTGCCGATCGAGCCGCCAAGGGCCCCGAGGTCGGGACCGGTTGGCGGACTGGATTACGGACCGCATTTCGGACCGGCAAGAACACGGGATACCTTGATGGCGGGAGTTATCAGATCGTTATGAAGCACCAACCTTGATGGTGAGAAATCCGGTGAGTTTCGTGGGGTTCCATTCTCCGAGCACGGGATAAGCCCGCGCTTCGGAATGAGGGAGCACCTTCGTGCACGGGGATCTGGAGACCGACCACGACGTCCTGGTCACGCTTCACCGCTTCACGCTGGCGACCGCCGAGCAGCTCCACCAGCTGCACGGCGGCACCGCCGGGATCAAGCAGACCCAGAAGCGGCTGACCCGCCTGTACGCCGACGGCCTGGCCGACTTCGTGACCCTGCCGCAGGCCGGCCGGGCGAAGGCCTGGCACCTCACCACCCAGGGCGCAGCGGTGGCGGCCACCTTCCCCGAGGCCCGCCGCACGGACGCCCAGACGCTGGACGGCGAGCAGCTCGCCGTGAGGCACGGGCGCGAGCACCTGCTCGACGTCGGCCGGATCCACGCCGCCTTCGTCACCGACGCCCGCACCCGCGGCGAGGCCTGCGGCCCGCTCGACCTCCTGCCCGCCCGGGCGCTGCCCACTGGCGAAGGCGGCGGTGTGTACCGGCCCACCGCCGAGCTCGCCTACACCGCCGGCACCGGCGAGGAGCGCCGCCGCCTGCGGGCGTTCGTCGAGCGCCACCGCCCCGGTGTCGGCGCCGAGGAGACCGCGGCACAGCTGGCGGCGTGCGCCCGGGTGTGGGAGCAGGCGGGCTCGGACGGGCGGGGCCGGGCGTGGGAGCGGCGCTGGCGAGCGTTCCCGCGGCTGCTGGTGGTCCTGGTCGGCACGGCGGCCGCCGGGGTGCGCGGAGCGGTGGCGGATCTGCGCCTGGCCGCCGAGGAGAACCCGGCCGTCGCCGAGATGCTGGCCGCCGTCCCGGCCGGCGCCGCCCGCATCGAGGACCTCATCCAGCGCGGCCCGTCCGCACCCATCTGGCACCCGATCAACGGCCGGGGCGGGCGGGCGTGCGGGTGGACGGAACTGTAGGCGGTGGCCGTCTTGGAGCGGCGTCAGCTGCCGCACGCGCAGCCGGCGGCGGCCTTCGCTTCGGCCGGGCTCTGGGCCGGGTCGGTGGCCTGCTCGTCGGGGGTGCAGCAGGCGGTGGTGCCGCAGCAGGCGTCCGGCGCGCTGTCGGCGCTCTTGGCGAGGGTGTCGGCGTCGGCCTTGACGACGTAGACCTCCCAGGGCTCCTTGCCGGGGCCGTGGACCCAGACCTTGTCCTGGAGGGCGTAGCAGCAGGAGGTGTCGTTCTCCTCGAAGGTGGCCAGGCCGGCGTCCTTGAGGCGCGCGGTGGCGGCGGTGACCTGCTCGGTGGACTCGACCTCGACGCCGAGGTGATCCAGGCGGGTGTCCTCGCCGTCCTCGCCTTCGATGAGGACGAGCTTGAGCGGGGGCTCGGCGATGGCGAAGTTCGCGTAGCCGGGCCGGCGCTTGGCCGGCTCGGTGCCGAACAGCTTGGAGTAGAAGGCGACGGAGCCTTCGAGGTCGGCGACGCGCAGGGCGAGCTGAACACGGGACATGGCGGTCTCCCCGATCCGAGATCGACGTCTGTCGATACAGCGAGCTTGTCTCTCCGAATAGATGACTGTCAACATAGACGTATGTCGAATCTGGAATTGCCGGTGCTCGGCCAGGAGGACGCGGTGGCATGCTGCTCGCCGATGGTCCGCGAGCCCCTGGGCGAGGAAGCCGCCGCCGACCTGGCGAAGATGTTCAAGGCCCTGTCGGACCCGGTCCGGCTGCGGCTGCTGTCCCTGATCGCCTCGCACGAGGGCGGCGAGGCCTGCGTCTGCGACCTGACCGGCCCCTTCGACGTCTCCCAGCCGACCATCTCCCACCACCTCAAGGTGCTGCGCGAGGCCGGACTCGTCGGATCCGAGCGCCGCGGCACCTGGGTCTACTACTGGGTACTGCCCGCAGCGCTGGCCAAGCTCTCGGCTCTGCTCCAGGCCCCGGCCGCCATCGTCCCGGCAGGAGGCGCGAGATGACCGAGATAGCTCCGCTCGGACGCCGCGCGGCGGTCGAGTTCGTCGGCACCGGCGCCCTGGTCGCCGTCGTGGTCGGCTCCGGCATCCAGGCCACCAAGCTGTCCCAGGACGTCGGCGTGCAGCTGCTCGCCAACTCCCTGGCCACCGTCTTCGGCCTCGGAGTGCTGATCGCGCTGCTCGGCCCCGTCTCCGGCGCCCACTTCAACCCCGTGGTCACCTTGGCCGCCTGGTGGACCGGCCGCCGCGACGGCGAGGGCCCGACCGGGCGCGAGGTCGCCGTCTACCTGCCCGCGCAGATCCTCGGTGCGATCAGCGGCGCGGTGCTGGCGGACGCGATGTTCGCCGAACCGCTGGTCCGCTGGTCCACCCACGCCCGCTGGGCCCCGCACCTGTGGCTGGGCGAGGTCGTCGCCACCGCCGGCCTGGTCCTGCTGATCTTCGGTCTGGCCCGCGCCGGCCGCGCGCACTTCGCCCCGGTCGCGGTCGCCTCCTACATCGGCGCCGCCTACTGGTTCACCTCCAGCACCAGCTTCGCCAACCCCGCCGTGACGATCGGCCGGGCGTTCACCGACACCTTCGCCGGCATCGCGCCCGCCTCGGTGTTGCCGTTCGTCGCCGCCCAGCTCGTCGGCCTGGTGGTCGGCGTCGCCCTGGTTGCCGTGCTGTTCGGCCGCCCCGCCGCGGCTGCCGCCGAGGACGTCGTGGTGCCGCACGGCGAGCACCACCCGGCCGCCGCCGGCCGCTGAACCCCCGCCCCTCGCTCCTGCCCCGAAGGAAGAACCCCGTGAGCTCTCCCGCCGTCCCGTCCGTGCTGTTCGTCTGCGTGCACAACGCCGGCCGCTCCCAGATGGCCGCCGCCTTCCTCACCCGCCTCGGCGGCGAGCGGGTCGAGGTCCGCTCCGCCGGCTCCGCCCCCGCCGACACCGTGAACCCGGCCGTGGTCGAGGCCCTGGCCGAGGTCGGCATCGACATCTCCGCCGAGGTGCCCAAGGTGCTGACCGTCGAGGCGGTGCAGGCCTCCGACGTGGTGATCACCATGGGCTGCGGCGACGCCTGCCCCTACTTCCCCGGAAAGCGGTACCTGGACTGGAAGCTGGAGGACCCGGCTGGCCAGGGCGTCGAGGCCGTCCGCCCGATCCGCGACCAGATCGAGCAGCGCATCCGCGGCCTGCTCGCCGAACTCGGCATCGAGGCCGCCGCATGACCACCACGTCGGTGACCGTCACCGCGATGCTCCCCGAACACGCCGACCAGGTGCTGGCGATCTACCAAGCCGGGATCGACGGCGGCGACGCCACCTTCGAGGAAGCCGCACCGACCTGGGAGGCCTTCGACGCCTCCCGCCTCGCCGAGCACCGCCTGGTCGCCCTCGACGGCGATCGGGTGCTCGGCTGGGCCGCCGTCGTGCCGGTCTCCGACCGGTGCGCGTACGCGGGGGTGGTCGAGCACTCCGTCTACGTCCACCCCGACGCCCGCAGCCAGGGCGTCGGCCTGGCGCTCCTGGAGGCGCTGCTGGCTTCCACTGACGCCGCCGGGATCTGGACCGTGCAGTCCGGCATCTTCCCGGAGAACACCGCCAGCCTCGCCCTCCACGCCAAGGCCGGCTTCCGCACCGTCGGCACCCGCGAACGCCTCGGCCGCCACCACGGACACTGGCGCGACGTCATCCTGCTGGAGCGCCGCAGCCCCACCGTCACCTGACCAGCACGGCTACCGATCCTCGGAGAAGGCCGACGCCACTGGTCAGGAGGCGCCGGCCAGCGCCAGGAGCGGCACCGGGCCCGCAGCTGTGACCTCGGTCTGGGCGAAGGCCGCGCGGGCACGGTACGCCCCGACGGCCTGCTCCGGAAGACGCCCGGGTCACCAACCTGGCGTTCGTCGAAGTCGACCGCGGCACCATGGGCGGCCCCCGGCCGGCCGCCAAACTGAACGCCTACGCCCGCTACTGGGCCACCGCGCCACTGCCAGCCGGAGTGCGGGGCACCACCGAGGCGCTTGATGCCCGTCCCGGCGCCCGGGACGGGCATCAAGGGGCCCGGACCGCTCTCACCAATGCTTTGACCTGCTGCGTTATCTTGCCGTGACCAATCCGCCAAGGTACCGGCGCATTGTCCGGGGCGGGCATCAAGGTACCGGCGGGGCGCGGCCGGGTGCGGATCCGGTCGCACGTACGATTCCCTGCCGTGGGCAAAGAGCAGAAGACCTTCGAGTACACCGACGAGCTGAAGCAGGCGCAGCGGGCGTTGATGGCCGTGCAGGCCGAGCGCCGCACGTTCCTGGCCACGCTGCCGTTGTGGGGCGGCGATCTGGAGGCCGCCCGGCAGGGGCTGAGTGAGGAGCAGCTGGCCGAGTCCGCCCGTCTGGAGGAAGCCGAGCGGCAGGCCTCCCATGCGGTGTGGGCCGACGAGTACTGGGCCAAGCTGTCCGGCGAGGACCGGGTCATCGCCCGCAGCCGGCTCATGCACATCGACGACGAGCCGGACACCTCGGCCGCGTAGCACGAACGCGCGCGGCCCGACGGCGGCCATGTGACGACGAGGAGCCCGACGATGAAGTCGGGCTCGGTGAGATAGATCTTGGGCCTGTGGCTACGACGTGACGTCCAGCTCGGCGTACATCCCAGCCGTGTAGTGGCCGGGGAAGTTGCAGACCAACTCGTAGCGGCCAGGCTGCAGCGTCACCGTGGTCCATCCCGTCGCGCCGGAGGTGATGCCGTCCCCGGCACCAGCGCCGCAACTGCGCGAGACCTCGCCCAGGCTGCCGGCCTCATCGACACGCCCATCGGGACCGGCAGGGCGCTCTCCTGCGCTCTGGCCCGCCTGCAAGGGCAGCACGACGACCTCGTGTGTGAGGGCTCCCCTGTTGAGCACCCGCAGCGACACCGTCCCGGCCGCGACCGTGCCCGGGTGGGCCACCAGACGCATCATGCGCATGCCCTGCCAACCGGGGCCGCCGCTCATCGGGGTGCGTCCGTCGGGGCCGCCCATCATGCCCGGCCCCATGTCGACCGCGGTCACATCGACCACCAGGCCCGGCAGGGCCGGCGCACCACACCGCGCACCCGGCGCCCGCCACGTCGCCGGTTCTGTACTGCGGAAGGCGCCGGTGGCGGCGAGCAGCACTGTCGTGGCGATGCCGAGCACGAGCGCGGCCACCGCCCCGGCCAAGGCCACCCGCATCCGGCGCCGACGGTCCGCGCTCACCGGTGCTCCCGCAGCAGTGCGAGCCGGCGTTTGTACTCGTCCTCGTCGATCTCCCCGTGGGCGAACCGCTCGGCCAGCACATCCTCGGCCCGCCGGCTGCCCCAGCCCGGCTCTCCCGGAGGTGGGGGCGGGCCGGGCTGACGGCCGTGGCGGGAGCTGGTGAGGTAGTGGACGAGCGCGATGACCCCGGCGATCAGCAACGCCCAGAACAGCACCATGAACACGCCCATGACGAGCCAGCCGCCCCAGCCCCAACCGCCGTACCACATCATGTCGATCACCATCCTCGGCCGGTGAGCACACCTCCCGACTCCAGTGTCGACGTGCTGCCGTCAGCGCGCAGAGGGGCCATACGGCCCCTTGCCCCGTCCAGCGACGGGCAGAAGCGGGCGAGGTCGGTGCTGTCGGAAACCCGTGAACAGTTCGATTTGCCTCCCCTGCCGGATGCCTCCCGAACCGGTGAACAAGTGCTGCCGTTCTCATGGACAGAGCCACGGGCGGGCGCACGGCCGCGGAGACTCCGCATCTTCCGGGCGTTTCCCACCCAGTCCCGGGGGTGTCAGAACGCGGTACGGCTCTGGCTCCTGGGGTCATCGCCGGCTCGCTGGTCGGTGTAGAGGCCGGCGCGGGCGAGCCGCCTCCAGGGCCGGGCGTAGCGCAGCGCGATGTCGATGTCCGGGTCGGTCGGGTCGAGGTCGAGGTCGGCGAGTGCGAGGGCGGGGCGGTTGTCGGCGGGGGCGCGGGTGAGCCAGCGTCCGCCGGGGGCGACGATGCCGGAGGGGGCGGTGGCGGCGTACTGGGCGGGGACGGCGTAGCCGAGCCAGTAGTTGTAGAGGGTGCCGTAGGCCTGGGCGACGGTGGCGCGGGCGGGGTCGTCGACCATGACGGACAGCAGGACGCAGTCGACGTCCCGGCGTTCGTATTCGGCGAACAGGGTGGGGAAGTTCGCTTCGATGCAGATGGCCAGGCCGAAGCGGACGCCGTCCACGTCGAACACCGTCGGTTCGGGCCGGCCGGGGGTGTAGAGGTAGGACAGCTCGGTGTTCGACAGGAACCGCTTGTCGTACCTGGCGACCAGGTCCCCGTGATCGGAGACGACGTAGAGGCTGTTGTGCGGACGCCTCGGCGGTGTGAGCGGATGAAGCGATCCGAAGACCGTCCACAGGCCCAGCTCGCCCGCCAAGGCCGCGATCCGCTCGGCCTCCTCGCGCAGGACGTCCCACGCGGCGCCGCTCCAGTCCGCCGGCACCCCGGTCCCGTCGGGGCCGGTCGCCACCACCCGCTTGTCCGGGTAGACGAGAGCTCCCTCCGGAAACTGCACCAGCCGCGCCCCCGCTCCGGCGGCCTCCCGCATCAGCGCCCGGACCTCCTCACCCGCCACCCGAATCGCCGCCTGGTCCCCCGGGTCCTCAGGCACCGTGCTCTGCGCCACCGCCAACCGCAACGCCTTGGCCATCCGGCGACCGTACCGGCGCGCGCCGGTCCCTCACCCGGCCAGCGCCGGGAACATCACCCACACGTGTCTCTGGCCACAGCACATTGAACCGCGTCCGGTTAGCGGGGCCGGGAAGAAACTCACCAGCGCCCCGGCGCGAAACTCACCGCCCGTGTCCCGTGACAGCGGACCTTGACGGATTGCCACTGAACTTTGACCAACGCCAGTTGGTGACAGCGAAGTTTGATCGCCGCAGTTCAGCGGCCCTGTCAGTGCGGTGGCCCGGTGCCCGAGCCACCATACCCTCAGCACTGCCGACGACAGGCACCGATCGTACTGAGCACGCCCGCGACCTGGGGATTCGGCCAAGGTTCGGTGGCGCAGGGCAGAGGCCACCGGCCGGTCGCCGGATCCTCGGAACTGGTGGGTAGCTTCAGCGGTGGCCAGGACCGGTCCGGCGCCCAGGTGGGCCAATCGCCGGCGAACGGCCCGGTGTACAGGCTCAGGGCGCGGCGGCGCCGGCCTAACCTCGAGCTTTCATGACGGTCCGTCGGTTCGTCCGGCGGGCCGTTTCAGGGTGTTCGGGCTGGGGGCGGGCAGGCCCGTGGCTCGGCTGTCGCGTTGAATGGGCGCTGGGTTCCACTGCTTTGGCCAGGGGATGACTCGTCGGAACAGGACGTCGTTGCTGGTCAGCCGGCGTTCGGCAGGGCTTGCAGTCGCTTGAACGCGGTAGTGATCGTCTGGGTCCAGGGCTCCTCGCAGCGCTGAGCGCACAACAGGCCGCGAGCCCCCTTCTGGCATAACCGGAATGGGTTCGTCCATTTTTGGGACATCTGTCACACCACGTTGATGACAATGTGCACTTCTCCTGTTGCCTCATGCGCCCGCATAATCAGTACGCAAGCTTTGAGTGACTCAAAATTCCTCATGTGATCCGAAGGGCCAAGATGAAGAAAATAGCGATGAAGACTGCAGCAGTGGCACTGTCGACAGTCGCCGCCAGTATCCTGATGCCAGCCCAGGCGCACGCCGACAACGGCGATGACTGGGGGCGGGGGGTCAATCTCGTCAACGTGGAAAGTCGCAAATGCCTGGAAGCGGAGAACAGCGGAACAGCAAACGGTACTCGGGTGCAGCAGTGGGACTGCAATGGCCAGGCGGGCGCCGTTTGGACCCATTATGAAGAAGAAGGCGGCGGTGCATACCTGTACAACGTAAACGCCCATAAGTGCCTTGAGATTGCAGATTCCCGAGGGGATAACGGCGCGCCCGCTCAGCTGTGGGATTGCATACCCGGACTCAGGACGCAGCAGTGGAGCCAAGCAGATCTGGGTGCCACCTTGGGCGCCCACTTCATTAACGATAACAGCCTAATGGAACTTGAAATCGAAAACGGTAGCCACAAGAACGGTGCCCGCGCTCAGCAATGGCTGCCGCATAACACCTCACTGAGTGCTAACTGGTACATTGTCTACGCCAATTAGATATTCTTCGAGACAAGAAGATTTGCATTTTCCGGTGGGCGAATTGACGGTGCGTCGCCCGCAGCCCGGTTCATGACCGGAACTCGCACGCCGAGCCCCGGAAGCCTCGGCCGGAGAACCCGTTCCTCGAGCTGTCGTAAGAGGCCTGAAACGACGAAAGGCCCGCCTAACTAGTGCGGGGGCCTGCGGACTGACCGGACGGCCCATGCCCCGATGTCCCGCGCCTCGGTCGCTCCGGTCGCTGTGCGACCGCCTGCCGGACGGCCTGTGCGGGGCCCCTGGCCGGAGCGGAAGTGCCGAATCCCCCGTTCACCACCGTGTACGAGCTGCGTGACGAGTGCGCCAACGATTTGGCGAACAAAACCGTCACACCGTCGAGATCGCCAGGAATTTCCGCGTCGAGGACGTGCGGATGCCGCGCAAAGCAGTGGCACAAAGGAATGATCTCGCCCCGAAGTCGCCAGGGCGGAAAACTCGCCGCCCGACTTTGACAGCAAAGGTCTGCTGACACGGCGGCCCGAACCTCAAATCAACATCAACGATGCCCCCATCCGGTTAAACGAATCCTGAAGGATAGTGATTGTTCATGAAGAAGTTCAGCGTGCTTCGCCTCATCGCTGCCGCTGTAGCCATCCCAGCTATCGGATTGGCGACAGCCAGTCCAGCATCGGCCGACGGCAACGTCAGCTGGGAAAACAAAGGTTCCGCCGGATGCCTTCAGGGCGTCCCGAACAACTATGTAGGCATGGAGCCATGTGGAAATTTGCATACGCACTGGCATGACGTTCAACTGGGCGACACCAACTGGATAGAGTATTTGCTCGACGGTGATGGGAAATGGACAGGCCAATGTCTTGACAGCAACACCTATGGAAGTGTCTACGTTGGCCCGTGTGATTCTCCCTCGAAGAACAACCTCTACCAGAGGTGGTCTGAGGAGAAATGGAGCGGAGGCTGGGTGCTCAAGAACGTCGCCACGGGAAGGTGTCTCGCCGTTTATTACGATTTTTCGGTCCAAACCCTCCCGTGCAATGCAGACATTGATTCGAAGTACTGGAAGTGACTTGACAGTCACACCGATGGACTTGGACAGCCTTGGGTGGCCAGTAATCGTGCGTTGAGCGCCCCGGCAGAAGTTTCCCCGTCGGCTGTACGCCGACATCGCGGTGCGCTGCGCCAGGCCCTGGCGGCGGTTGGCCAGCGCCGGCCTCTACATCGAGAGCGAGCCGACGGTGATCCCAGGCGCGCGTTCACCCGGGAGAACGAGTCGGCCGACATCCTCGCGAAGAACGGCTACAAGGTCGAGCAGAACCCCGACGTTCCCGGCACGCCCAAGAACCCCGACTACCGTGTCGAGGCCGACACCGAGCGCGGCGGCCCCGGTCACCGCCAGGCGGCCTGGCGGCACGAACCGGAACAGCGGATGCAGAGACTGCGGGCGCGGCCAAACGGCGCCGGCGGCGCGGGCGCCTGGTCGAGGGTGTCGTCATGCCGCAGGCTCTGCCCGCCCCACCATCCCGCCGAACCTGGCCACCACCCGGACGGCCCAGACCCGGCCGTTCTCACCGGCCGGTGCCCGGAACTCACCAACGCCCCGGGGCGCACCGGCCCCGGGGCGAAACTCCCCAGTGCAAGCAGCGGGAGTGCCGAAACTCCCCGGCGCGGCAGGTCAGCAGGGGTGCGCCGGGTGAGGCGGGATCAGGAGCGGCGCCACCAGGAGCCGCGCCGCTTCGCCTCGGCCGAGGCTTCGGTGGCGGCTCGCTCGCGCTCGGCCTCCTCTCGGGCCTGCTGGTCGGCGGCGGCCTGGCGGCAACGCTCGCACAGCCCGTCGTCGTCCCAGGCGGCCCGCTCGCGCATCTCCCACCGCTCGTCCGAGAACGGCGCCTTGCAGCGGGTGCAGGCCGGACGGTGGCGCTCGCGCTCCGCCTTCTGCCGTTCCTGCTCCCGTTCCTGGTGGACCTGGTCGGCGGCGGCCCGTTCCGCATGCAGCAGCTCGTCGCCGTCCGGATTGTCGAGCCCGGCGGCGAGGGTGTGCCAGCCGTCCCGGCCGAACCGGTGCCAGGGGGCGCCAGCGCCGAAGCGGCGCAGCAGCGGCAGGGTGGTCGCGACGATGGGCAGGGCGCGGTGGTGGTCGCGGGCAGTGATGTTGTCGCCGCGGTATGGCGGCGCGTACCAGGACGTCTCGGAGGCGGTCTCCACCGCCTGGATGCGGCGCAGCAGCCGCAGGTGGTCGGCCTTCGTCTTCTCCTTCTTCTGCTCGGGGGTGAGCGGCTTGGTGCCGGGGCGGGTGCGCTTGCGGCTGGCCTCGAAGACCAGGGCGACGGGCGGCAGTCCCTCCCGGCCGGTCGGCGGGTAGACGGTGGGCCATAGCCGCAGGGCGTGGGTGCGGGCGCCGGGGCGGCGCATGCTCGTTTCGAACGCGGCCTTCGCGGTGCCCTTGGCGGGCAGCTCGCACCAGGCGCGGTAGGTGGCCAGCTTTTCCACGAGCGTGCCGACGCCCTCGTTCTCGCGGTCGACCTCCACCAGGAGCACCGGCACGTCGGCGCCGGGGTCGCGCAGCACCAGGTCGGCGAACAGCGAGCGGCGGTGCGGGATCGCGTGCTCGACCTCCGTGGTGAACGCCTCCAGGTGACCGAATCCGGCGCGGGCGAGGAGGCCGGCGGTGGCGGCGACGTCCAGGGCGTGCTCGGAGAACGCCGCGGCCCGGCCGTCGCGCTCGGGGCGCAGCGCGGACAGCTTCGTCCCGGCTGGAAGCAGCGCGGCGGCCTCGCGACGGCCTGCCGCGGTCAGGCACCACAGCTTCCGCCCATCCGGCAATCGCAGCTCCTGGCGCACCCTCCCCGCGTCCTCCAGGTCACCGATCGCGTCGCGGGTCGCCTTGTCGATCCGCTGGCCCGGCAGGACCAGATGCCAAAGCTCGCGGGCGGTGGCTCGTTGAAACAGGGCAAGCGACACCAAGACCCCTCTCCTGACCGGCTGTGTCGAACCCCGCTTCCACCGCACCTCAGCAGTGGGGGAAGAAGGGTTGTCGCCACGGGCATGACCCCTTGACCGGGGCCGCTGGCCTGCCGAAACGCGGCCGTCCGGTGTCGGGGCCGTGGAGGTGCCGGCGGAGGTGCGGCCCGGCCCCTTGTCCCGGCCCGGCGAGGCCTCGACCGGCCGGTCCGGCAGGTGGTGATCGGCGGTCTGGTCGCCGCCGTCGGGGTCGGGCGCTGCGAGCGCGATGGTGGTCATCGGGGTGGCCTTCCGTCAGTAGGAAGCCGAAACAGGCGCGGTGGCTGGCCCGGCACCCGGGCGGGCTGCCCGGACGTGGCCGACCCTGCACAGCACCCCCTTGTCCGCGGTCTGACCGCACCCCTTGTCCGACCCCTTGACCAGCGTGTTGTCCCGCCCGAAATGCCCCGGTCAGAGCCCTTGTCCTCCCGGTATGTCCGTGACCGAAGTCATCCCCGCGGGCAATGCGAACTCACCACCACCCCGGAGCGAATCTCACCCAGCGGCCTGCGCCCGCCGGGGTGAGGCGAGGTCAGGACCGGCGCCACCCAGGGCGTGCCAGCCGCAGCGGCCAAGGTGGACGCAGCAGCGCGCCGGGTCAAGCGGATCGGGGCCGGGTGGCCTCGGCAGTCTCACCGGCCTCGAGGTAGTCGGCCTTCCCCACCTCGGCCAGGTGCCGGGCAAACGCGTCCGCCCGTGCCCGGTCTCCCGCCGGATCGTCGGTCTGGCCGTTCACACCGGCGCTGGCGATGGTGGAGGTCCGCGGCGTACTGGGAGGGCAGCCGGGTTACGCCAGAAAGAGGATGGGCAGGCGTTGGAGATTCGGCGCCTGTAAAGCCTTCATGTGGCGGCTTTTGGGGCCAGCGATGGCCCCGGATTGGGCTAATCCCAGATGCGTTCGATTCGAACGGCTGACTAACTGGTAGTGCACGGAGCACCACGGACCGTTGCCGAGTGGGCAAAGGTGTTCCCCGCGAGGGCCACCATGATCCGTGGAACAGCGCGATCACCCCTGGCGAGAAGAAAGAGACACAGATGCCTGAGAAGACCTTGCAGGTAGGTACCTGGGAGCTCGAAGAAGACAACGGTGAACTGCACTTCCGAAAGGACGGCAACACAAAGCTCGTCCTTGGCGCAGATGGCAGAATCGTGGGCTACCCGAAGTACGAGGACCACATCCGACTCTGGAATACGCATCACAATTCCTACCTGCGCGGCGACGCGGACAAGCACGCGAATATCAACTTTGGTCGCGGCCACGCCGTAGCAATGTGGGGCGATGACACCGAGGATGAGATCATTCTCAAGAAGCCGTAAAATACCTCTCCGCCGTGGGCCCCTTCAGTTCCTGTGGAGGGGCGCTACGGTTGAGCGCCGCAACCGGCCCGCGTCGCCGCTGCGGCGCCGCCGGGCGCCGAGCTGCGGACGGACTGTGCATCACCAGCGCGAACGGCCGTCCGCCGCCGGTCACGTAGTACTCCTCCCGGCCGCAATGGTCCGCCTGGGTCAACGGATTGTGTTTGACCGCGTGGGCGAGAAGGCTGGCGGTGGCGGCGACGTCCAGAGCGTGCTCGGAGAACACGGTCGACTGGCCGTCGCGCTCGGGGCGCAGCGCCACGAGCTTCGCCCCGGCCGGGATGTCAGCGGGAGGCCGAAAGCGGCGCGGTGACCGGCCCCGGCCGCCCGGAAGATGCGGTGACCGGCCCCGGCCGCCCGGAAGAGCGCCCGGGTGCGGCCGACACTGCACGCCATCCCCTTGTCCGCGGTCTGACCGCACCCCTTGTCCCGCCCCTTGACCAGCACGTTGTCCCGCCCGGTTCGCCCCGGTCAGGCCCCTTGTCCTCCCGGTTTGTCCGTGACCGGGAACACGGCCGCCGGACCGTCAGAGGTTCTGCAGGTAGGCGGTGTGGACGGTGAAGGCGGCCTGCTCGGGGGTGTCGTGGAGCATCGCTTCCTGGGTGTTGATGTCGCCGATGAAGTAGCCCTCGTACACCGCCACCCACCGGTCTCCGATGCCGGCAAGGCCGCGCTCGACCCAGCCGACCTGATGGCCCTCGCCCGTCACGAGGTAGACGTCGGGGTTGACCGTCCAGCCGGCCAGCGCCCACCAGTCGCCGAACCGTCCCGCATCGAGAGCGATGCGCACGTCACTCGGGGGCAGGCGGCGGTGCATCGGGTCGGCCGGGACGGGGACCTCGACAGGCGGTTGCTGCGGTGCGGACGCGGCCGCGGGCCGGGGCGCGGTCTGCTGCTGGGCGAGGCGCTGGTCGACCAGGTCGCGCAGCCGCTCGCCTCCGGACGGGGTTTCGCCCCGGGGAGCAACGGGCGCCGTGACGGCGGGCCGCGCAGAGGGCGCTGTTTCCCCCCGGGGAGGAACCGGCACCGGAACGGCCTGCGGCCGGTCCAAGGCAGGGTCCGTCGGCGGGGGAGTTTCGCCGCGGGGAGCAACGGGCGCGGGCCGGTCCTCGAGGGCGGGGCCGCCGGTCGCCGGAGCCGTTACGGGCGCGGCCACCGACACCGGCCCGGCCGTGACCGGGGAGCCGCCGAACAAGGCCGCTGTTTCGCCCCGGGGCGAAACGAGGGGCTCCGGGGCGGCCTGGTCGGGGCTGGCGGCCTGAGTGGGGTGGGCGTCGAGCATCCGCTCGGCGAGCTCGCGGTGGCGCACGGCCAGGCCGTCGACGGCGCGCAAGAGATCGGCCAGGGCCTGGCAGGCAAGGGCGCCGTCGCCGTCGCGCTCCGCGCGCTCCAGTTGGAGGAGAAAGCGCTCGTCGTGCCGGCGCAGCGCCTCGCCGAGCTCCAGCAGCTCGGCGCCCTCGCCGTCAGCGGGCAGGTCGGCGGGCGACGGAGTTTCGCCCCGGGGGTTTTCGGCGGCCGCGGTGCGCGCCAGTTCCTGCTTCTCCTTCTCCCGGGCGCGGTCCGCTTTCGACGAGCACGCCTTCGAGCAGTACTTCCGCGGGCGGCCCGTCCCGCTCGGCTCCATCTCCTTGCCGCACACCGTGCAGGTCGGCGCGCCGAACAGCATCGGCTCGGCCATCGCCTTTTGCCCCGGGGAGAAACTCATGCCGGGATGCTATCCCCGCACTGAGCTGGGGTTTTCCCCCGGGGTGAAACGCCGCGCCCCGGCGGGCAGCAGCGGCCCGTCGCAGCGGCGCAGCACCGGCTGCGCAGCGCTGCGCAACCGCCCTTGCGCATGCGCAGCGGGCCCGGTCGTCGCTGCGCAGCCAGCATCGCCGGCGGCGTCGGCGGCAGAACCGACAAGCCGTGTCCGAGGCCTGCGGCGGCGGCCGTGCCTGCGACCCCGGTCGCACCGCCTCCTACCTGCGGTGGGGAGTTTCCGTCGCATCCTCTGCGCGTCAAACTCACCGGCCTTGCGCAGCCGGCTGCACCGCGGGTCGCAGCGTCACAGTCCGAGGCAGCCAGCGGTTGCGCGGCCGGTCGCAGTCGCAGCGCGTTGGCTGCGCGGGCGCCGTCGCAGTCGCAGCAGCAGCGTGTAGGGTCGCCTTGCTACACGGAGAGCAGCAGCACGCCCGGGTGCAGCAAGGGCCGCCTTGCTGCACCTGCTGCTGCCCGTGACCGGCCGGGCCCGGCGGCGGTTTCACCGGTATGACGACGACTCCGCCCTCCGCGCGGCCCTGGCTGCCGCTGCCATCTCCACTCGACGCGAACCCCGGCACGTTTCGCCAGGTGCCCGACCTGGCGGACGCGCTGAGCGCAGCCGAGCGGGACGCCCTCGCCCAGGCCTCGGTCACCGGCCAGGCGCCACCGACTGGATCCGCTCCCTCGCCGCCCGGCAGCCGCACGCCGAAAACCGGCAGGTCCTGGAGCGGTACGCCGACGCCGTCGAGCAGGTGCTGCGCCACGAGATCATTCCCGGCGGCGACGGCGAGCTGGCGGAGGAGCTGCGCTACACCCTGGACGCCTACGTGCTGCTGGGCAGCGTCCAGAGCGAACACCGGCCCGAGTTGACCGACGGGGAACGGGTCGCGCTGCTGGCGGTCAGCTTCACCGCCGCGTCTGCTCCGCGGGTCGTCCTCAACGACATCGCCGGCGACCTGGCGGTGCTGTGCGAGGCGATCGACCAGGCCCTCGCCCTCGCCGCCGCGGCGCAGCCGGCTGCCTCCGAGGTCCGGCCGTGAGCCAGACGGAGAAGGAGGCGCCGACGGCGGCGCCGGACGACCTGGTCCGCAAGTACGCCGTCGACCAACTCGTCCGTTGTCTGCAGGAGAAGCGGGCCCCGGTGAGGACGCGGGGTGGTGGAAGCGGTACCGGCACGAGCGGTCCCTCCGGCGGTTGGGCCGGGCCACCGACCGCGCGTTCATGTTCGAGGGCGCAGCAGACGAGGCGTTCCTGCGCTATCTGAAGATCGAGCTGGCGATGCACGTGCTGACCGACCTCACCGCCGACGAGGTCACGATGTGGCGGCGCACCGAGGGCATCGTGGCGGCCCGCACCCTGGTGGAGCTGCGGGACTTCGTCCGGCAGTCCACCGGCCGCCCCGACTGGGACTTCACCACCGACCGGCAGCACCCGGCGCCGCCACCAAGCGGTGCCTGAACCGGCCCGGGACATGATCTGGGGGCCGCGCCGGAGCCGGGAGAATAGTCCGATGACCAGTCAGCTCCCCCGCGGCCTCACCTCCCTGATCCCCACCTCCCCCACGCCCACCGCCGGCCAGCGCGCCGCCGCCCAGCTCCTCCAGCTTGACCAGGCCCTGCTCCCGATCCCGGTCATCGCGGCCGCCGCCGAGCTGATCGCCGACCGCCTCGAAGACCCCGACCAGACCACCCGCGACGCGGCCGGCGCGGTCCTCGCCCACCTGCACGCCGCACTGGCCAGCGCCGCCCCACGCCCCGCCGAGAACCAGCCGGCTGAACCCGAGCTCGGCCGACGCCGCCCGCCCGCTTAAGCGTTCGTTGCTCAGACCCGACACAACGCCGGACACTGAAGGCATGTCGCGCGGTCTCGGGCGGGTGCAGCAGGCCGTGCTGGCCCACCTGGCAACCGAGCCTCTCGGGCGCAGCCCGCTGACCGGGCTGCCCGTCTGGGAGCCGGTGCGCGAGATCGCGGCCGCCGTCTTCCACGTCCCCCAAGCCAGCGGGGCGCAGCTGGCGTCGGTACGACGGGCGGTGCGCACCCTCGCGGCGGCCGACCTGGTCGACCACCGGCGGCTCGCGCTGGACGGCGTCACCTACGTCCATCAACGCGGCACCCCGCGCCGACCGGTGCCCCGGTGGGAGGTGCGGATCGAGGTCTGCGCCGGGGCCGGCTGCCCGGCCTGCGCGGCCGGGACGTTCCGGTACCCGGGTGAGGCGATGAGCCTGGACGTGATCAACGCGCTGCTCGAGCAAAACGGCTACGTACCCGGCCAGGTCGAAGCGTTCGTACGGCAGGGCTGGCACTGGAACCACTACGAGATCCCCGGCCCGCAGCACCGCCACCCGGTGACCATCACAGTCAGCGAAGGCTGCGCCCGCCGCGCCACGACGCCGCAGGAACGCGCGGCCGGCAACCGCGCGCTGGACGCCTATCTCGCCCGGTTCAGCGCCCGGGCGCCACGCAGGTGACCGGGGCCCTACTTTCGGGCCCTCAGAGGGCCGATCTATGAAACCGCCGCAGATCACAGGTCTGCGGCGGGACGGCCAGGCCCGCTCAGATCTGCCGGTCCGGGTCGGAGAAGATCAGCCCGCCGGGCGAGAGGCGGCGGCGAGCCGGGGCGGGAACGGCCACGGTCTCGCCGGGCGGCTGGCGGAAGTCGGCACCCTGCTCGACCGGCAGCAGCCGGCGCCCGCCGGACTGGGCGGGCAGGGGCGCGTCGGTGGCGGACTCGGAGAAGCGCAGGGAGAGCCTGCGGCGGTCAGTCATGATCACCAGTCTCGCAGCCCAAATGGGGTCGGGTAGGTCAGACCGCTAGCACCGGTGGTAGCGGTCTGGCCCTGACCACCAGTGCCAAACCCGAAGCCGGCCGCTGTTTCAGGTCTTTAGAACAGAGCGGTTAAACCAGTGCTACCACACTGGTCGACTGGAGCAGGTGGCCAGTCCTGCTGGTGGGCGGGGGACCAAAGTTCTGCACCCGCCACAGGACAAGTGCGTTACCCGCTTTGGTACCGCGCAGGGGCACGCCAGGTTGGCGGACCCCTGCGGTGGGCGAAGGCGTCAGGCCGAGGTGGCGAGCTGGCCGAGGTTGGCGATCTGGGGTGTACCGTTCGCGTCGCTGCTCGGTGAACGCAGTCGGCTCCCTGGTGACGGCCCGTCTGCGGGCTCAGCCTGATGGCAGCCACACAAGGCGGATGTCAGTCCTCCGGAAGAGTCACGGCGATCTGGCCTTCGTCGTTGACGCCGTGGATGGCGATGCGGCTGCGGTCGAACTTCTCCCAGTCGCACTGCAGCCGGAAGACCTTGTGCGTAGCAATCGCGGTGACGTCCTCGGTGGCGGTGAAGTCGCCCTGGCCGAGTAGCAGCAGGACTGCCTGGCGGGCGTCGTGGGGATCGCCGTCGATGACGCGGGCCAGGCGCTGCAGGCTGGTGGTGACTTCTTCGAGGCGCCGCCCTTCTGGTTCGAACAGGCCGATGATCTCGAACGAGTCGTCGGAGTAGATGAGGCTCATCCGCAGCTCGCGCTGCACCTGCTCCTCCTCGGCGGTCAGTGGCAGTACGTCGCTTGGGAACGGCAGGGGGTGGGCCGGGTGCAGGCGAAGCTGGCCGGAGCTGTCCGGGATCTCGTGGAGCACCTTCGCCGCGACGAGCAGGGTGATGACGTCGTCGATGGTCTCCAGCGGCGGCAGGCCGTAGTGCGCGGCGTAGCGGGTGGCGTCGGCGATCTCGCCGGGAAGGGCAGCCTGCTCGTCCTCGTCCAGGTCGTCGCCGGTGTCCCAGCAGGAGTGGGTGAGGGCGCCGGCCGGGTTGGCCTTCGTCGCGGCAAACGGTCCCAGCTCTTCGCGGGCGAACGGCGCACCCTCCATGACGGTGCCGATGAGCAGCATCATCGTCACCATGGGGCGGATCCTCGACCAGCCTCCCCGCGCGGTACGGCGGAAGTGCTCCTCACGCATCTCGTCCGACCAGTCCATCAGCGAAGCCGTATCGGCCATGACTCCCCCAAGATCGTTGGTGCGCTGCTTGCCCGTAGGCTACGCCGCCGCTGGTCCACTGCCGAACCACTGTGAAGCGGGCCGTCCAGGTTGGTGGGCTCCGCGACCTGGACCAGGCAGTCGATGTCGGCCCGCCGTCGTTGTTGTCCCGCTCGGCCTGCGCCCTGGCCGTTCGAATCGAGGCTCAGCGGCGGTGCGCAGCCGGCCGGGACCGCGGGGGCAAGGGGGGGGTGCCCGGGGTCCCGGCCGGGGGAGGCTTCGGCTGCGCGTGGGCGCGGCCGTTCTGCTCGGCAGCCCCGTCTTGGGGACGGTGGGGTTGCCGTGCCGGGAATGCTAGACCCGCGCGTCGGTGGTGAACAGGGCTGCGACCTGCGATTTTTCGGCTGCGGGCATGCCAGAGAGGGGCCCCGGTGTGGGCCTGGGTCCTGGTTTGGTCAGAACCAGTGCGGCCGGTAGGCCCGGCCGCGCTGGGTCGGGCAGGAGTCGCCGGGTGTGAGGGGAAGGTCGCCGGCGTCGTGTGCGGCGGCGACTTCGGGGTTGTCGAGGAGCTTGCCCCTGAAGTGCCACTTCGGCGAGCTCTGGTCGGGTTCCCAGCCGTCGGTGATCTCGTAGACGCGCTGGACGATGCCGTCGACGGCGATCACGGCGTAGCGGGCTTTGCGGCGGACTTCCTCGCCGACGGGCCAGGCTCCGCGGTCCGCGTCGTACTGTTCCTCGCCGCCGACTTCCCCGTGGCCGTCGCGGTGGACGCGGTTGCGCCGGGAGATGACCACCGCGACCTGCTCGCCGCGGGCGAGGTGGCCCCAGCGTTTGGAGGCGGCCTGCCAGCTGAATCCCCAGGCCTCGCCGAGGTCTTCGAAGTCCGCGCCCTGTTTGAGCGCCGTGACGGCGGCTCGGGCGGCGGCGGCCTGGCAGGCCTCGTCGATCTGCTTGAGCACGGCTAGGAGGTGAAGCTCGCTGGCGCCGGAATCACCGGTCGCCGCCGGGGTCCGCGTTCGGATCCAGTCCTGGGCCAGTTGCTCGACCGCGCGGATCAGCTCTGCTTGCTCGGTCGTGGCGGGCTCGGCTTCCGGTTCATCCATGGGGTAACTGTAGTTGTCATTTGACGATCACGTCGCCGCGAATCATTATTGAAGTTGTCCCATTGGATTCAGTGGTGTGCTGCCGCATGCCGAGCGCGGAACGGGAGCGGTAGTGCACGAGGAGCGGGACGCTGGCACGGCGGACCTGTCCGATGCCGAGCACGGCGACGTCCTGAGCGGCGTCATCCTGCCGTCCTGGACCCGCAACGCCGTGCCGCAGGAGCAGCCGGTGGTGCTGCTCCTGGCAGGCCCGCCCGGCAGCGGGAAGACCACCCTCGGCGACCTGCTGATGCCGGTGCTCGACCTGCGCGGCGGCGCCGTACGCGTCGGCGCCGACCTCTACAAGACCGTGCACCGGCACTACGAGGCGCTGCTGGCGAAGGACGTGCGCACCGCTGGTGTCCTCGTCCGGCCGGACACCCGCCGCTGGCAGGCCGCCGTGGAGGAACACGTGCGCGCCCGCCGTCTGGACGCGCTCGTGGAGACCGCCCTCGCCGACCCCGACGAGGCCCGTGCCCAGGCGCTGGCGTACCGGCAGGCCGGGCACCGGATCGAGGTGGTCGCCGTGGCGTGCGCCCTGGCGTGGAGTCAGCTCGGTGTGCTGGAGCGCTACCTCGGCGACGGTGGCGGGGCCGGGCGGTATGTGTCGTGGGCCAACCACGACGAGTGCGCCCGCCAGCTGAGCCGGACCCTGGACGTGCTGGAGTCCGAGGACCTGGTGGACCGCGTCACCGTCGTCCGACGCGGCCTGGAGCCCCTGTACGGCAACGAGCTCGTCGATGGAACGTGGGCACGGCCGCGCGGCGCGGCCCGAGCGGTGGAGGCCGAGCGGGCCAGGTGGTGGGACGCGGTGGAGACCGCGTCCTTCCGCCGGTCCTTGGCCGGTGCCGAACGCGCGCTGGTGCGGGCGGAGACCCGGCTGCCCGCAGACCAGGTGCTGGCCGTCGCACGGGACGCGGAGCGGTGCACCGCGCTGGCCGAGCCGGTGCGGCGCACCGCCCAGCCGATCGACGGGCCGCCCGGCGTTGACTACCACCGGCTGTCCGCCGACGAGCACGAGTGGACCTTCAAGAACCTGATCGTCCCCGACCTCGGGGAGATCGTGGCGCAGGAGCGGCCCGTGGTCGTCTACGTCATGGGGGCACCCGGCGCGGGCAAGACCCAGGCGACGATGATGGTGCGCCGAGCGCTGCGCGAGCGGCGGCCGGTGTGGATCGCAGGCGAGCTGTTCAAGGCGGCCCATCCCGACTACTTCCGGCTGCTGCGCGAGCATCCGCGCACGGCCTCCGCCCGGATCCGCATGGACTACAAGGCGTGGCAGGCCCGGGCCGAGGCGCTGGTGCGCGAGCGGGGCGCGGACGCGGTGATCGAGATCGCCCCCGGCAGCGCGGCCGCCTTCCTCGACGACGCCGCCGCGTGGCGCCGGGCCGGGCACCGCGTCGAATTGCTGGTGCTGGACGTGCGCGCGGCCGACAGCCTCCAGGGCACCGCCCTGCGCTACGCCGAGGTCAGCCGGGGCGGCATCCGGCCGGGTCGGTTCACCACCACCGTCGGGCACAACCGGTGCCTGGCGGCGGTGCTGGAGTGCGTCCAGGCCGTCGAGGAGCAGCGCCTGGTCGACCACATCAGCGTGGTGCGCCGCGACGGCACCGCCATCTTCCGCAACACGCTCGGCGTCGATGGCCGGTGGTCCGGTCCGGCCGGTGCCACACTCGCCGCCCGGGCGGGGCAGGTGCGGCCCTACACCGAGCAGGAGGCCCGCCAGTTCCTCGCCCACCAGCGCGAGCTGCGCATGGCCCTGCCGCAGTACCGGCGGGACGTCGACGCGATCACTCGCCTGGCATGGCCGCTGCTGCCGCCCGCGCTCCAGCCCGGTCGGCTCGCCTTCACCCCGCCCGTGGCGCTCCCGGCGCCGCGCTCCTACGCCCCAGCGATCTCGCTGAGCCTGGCGTCGTAGTCGGCCTCGATCCGCTCCAGCTCCATCCCGGTCATCTCCGGAAGGTCGCGCAGCGCCTTGGTGCTAGCGGCGCGCTCGGCCAGCAGCTGCTCGACGCGCTCGGGGTCGGCCACGGGGCGCCGGCGTTCGGCATGGATCTGCTCGGTGTACCAGGCCGCCACCTGCCCGATCTTCTCCCCGATCCGGTGGAGGGCACCGGCGTCCCTGGTGCTGTCCGGTGTGCCGGGACGAGCACCGCCAGAGGTGTGGTCGGGGAGTTCAGGGTCGTACACGGCAACCGCCTCGATTCTCGAAAGTCCGCTGGTCAGAACCGTCCTGACAGGTTGGAGCCTACGACCGCCCCAGCATGCGGCTTGCCCGTGACCCCCTGGCCCCACCGGCACCCTCGCCGGGATACGCCGCAAGAAGCCATCACTTACTTCATCCGGCAGACAGGCGCCGCCGTCAGACCACCATCCCTCCCGACCGCCGATTTCGCCAAGGCCACCACGGCATCCCGGAAAGGGGAGCGGCGGGCGGTCTTTACGCCGTAAATACCGCCCGCCCCGCACACCCCTGGCACCGGTGCCGACCTGACTCAAGGGGGCGTAGGTTGATGCCTGGTCAGATCGGTGCGGAGGGGGAGTCGTCGGTGGCGAGGGATCTGCGGGCGCTGTTCGGCTCGAACGACCGGAGCCTGGGCACCGAGGAGGTGTTCACCAACCGGGAAGGCCAGTGGGCGCAGGTCGCGGGCGCGATCGCCGAGCATCTGGCCCGCGTGGCCGCTCCCGGCTTCGACGTCCAGGACTTGGAGGCGGCGCGGCGCAACGTGCTCGTCTTCCACGGCATCGGCGGCGTCGGCAAGACCACCTTGTCGCGGAAGCTGGAGGCCGCTCTCACCGTGGCCGAGTCCCGACCCCGGCAGTGGGGCGAGCCCACCTGGCCCGCCACGCCCCGCCTGCTGCCGGTGCGCATCGACCTCGCCCGCTCCGCCGGGATGGACTTCGAGCGCCTCGTCCTCACCCTGCGCCTGGCGCTCGCCGGCCTGGACCGTGCTCTGCCGGCGTTCGACCTCGCGCTCGTCCGGTACTGGGAGCACAACCACCCCGGCGAGAGCCTGGAGGAGTATTTGCGGCGTGCCGGGCTGGTGAGCCGCTTCGCGAAGGCGCTACCCGGCCAGGTGCAGGGGGCACTGTCGAAGGCCGCCGAGGAACTGGCGCTGCCGGGCGTGGTCGGCTCCGCGGTCGGGCAGGTCACCACCGCTGTCGTGCGGGCGGTACGCGAGCGCCGTACCACCGCACGGGCGCTCGCCGGCTGTCCGCGGCTCGCGGACCTGCTGGAAGCGGAACCGGACCTCGAGGCGCTCTCGTACTACTCGCACCTGCTCGCCTACGAGATCGACCGGCTGCCCGCAAGGAAGGCCGTCGTGCCAGTGGTGCTGCTGGACGGCTGGGAGGACGTCGGCGACCGCACCCACCGCGAACTCGAGCGCCTGATCCAGCGCGTGGTGTGGCTCCTGCCCAACGTCCTGTTCATCATCACCGGCCGCTCCCGCCTCCAGTGGGCCGACGACGCGCTGCAGGGGCAGCTCGACTACACCGGGCCCGCCGCCTGGCCGCAGCTCGCCGCCCACATCCCCGCCACCCGCACCCCCAGGGCTGTCGCCCCGGCTGGCATGGGGCCGGCGGCCGACAGGCAGGTCCTGATCGGCGACTTCAGCCCCGAGGACTGTGACGACTACCTTGCCCGACGCCTCACCGCCGACGGCCGGCCCCTCATCGGCGACGAACTGCGCCAGGTCATCACCGCCCGCTCCCACGGCCTGCCGCTGTTCCTCGACCTCGCCGTGATGCGGTTCCTGGAGATCCGCCGCACCCGCACCCCCGAGGCGGCCGACTTCGACCACGACTTCCCGGCCCTCGTTGCCCGCACCCTCCAGGACCTCACCCCCGACGAGCGGCACGTCCTGCGCGCCGTGTCTCTGCTGGACGCCTTCGACATCGCGCTCGCCACCGCCACGGCCGGCATGACCCACCAGGCCGCGGCCCTGCGCCTGGCCGAGCGGCCCTTCGTCCGCGAGAACCAGCTCGCCCTGTGGCCCTACCACCTGCACGGCGTGGTGCGCTCCGCCATCCGCCGGGCCGACGACCACACCGACGACCGCTGGTCCGACCAGGACTGGGCCCGCGCCGCCGCCCGGGCCTTCGACGCACTCGGCGACCAGTGGACGAGCTCGCCAGACGGCGGCCGACGTCTCCTGGTCGCCTGCCTGCGCCAGGGCCTCACCCTCGCCCGCGACCACCGGCTCGGCCTCGGCTGGCTCTCGGAGGCGGCGTGGGCGTACGTCTCCGACTCCGTGTGGGAACCCCTCGTCCTGCGCCCGGCCGGCACCGGCGAAGACCGCAACGGCGGGCAGCAACCGGCGACGGCCGCCGACGCCCTGGTCGAGACCCTCAACGCCCTCGCCCGCCGCCAGCACGAGCACCGCTCCCGCACCGTCCAGCGCCTGGCCGCCGTCGTCGACACCCACCTGCTTCCCGAGGACCTGCACCACCTCGCCGTCTATTACCTTGCCAAGGCGCAGCGCGACCTCGGGCACCGCGCCGGCTCCCGGCACGGCATGCAGATCGTCGCCGACGGCGCAGGCCGGCTCGCCCCGGCGGCCCGGCGCGGCCTGGTCCACCTCGCCCGCCTCGCCGGCGACTTCCCCGCCGCCCACACCGCCGCGCAGGGCCTCGGGTGGAAGGGACGCCAGCACCGCGTCGAAGGCGACATCCTGTGGCCCCACGGCGACATGCGGCGCGCCGCCGACGCCTACCTCGCCGCCCGTACCCAGGCCGAGCAGCACGGTGTCGCCGGCGAACGCGCCACCTCCCAGGCCCAGCGCGCCTTCACCCTCGCCTTCACCGACCCGCAGGTCGCCGACGACGAGATCGACCTCGCCGAACAGCTGCTCACCGGCCTGGACCTGCGGGCCACCACCCTGACCGTCCGCACCGCCAGCATCGTCCGCGACGCTGGCGCCGACGGAGTCGACGACCGACTCGAGATCCTGCGCACGGAGGCCCGAACCGCTGGCATCGTCGCCGCCCAGGCCGCCCTCGAACTCGCCGCCGCCTTCCACCACGCCGTCCGCGGCGACGACGCGGCCCTCGCCGCCGTCCAGGCCCGGCTACGCGACCTCGCCCGCACCGGCGACTACGCCTACTACACCGACATCGCCCACTACATGGCTGGCCTGACTCCCGACACCCCCTCCGACGTCCACTGGCTCGACGACGAAGAGGCGGTCCGCACCACGTGGCGCGCGCTCGTCACCGCCCGGCAGGGCGGTGACGAGCGTGCGCGGTAGCGCACCCATGTGCCGCTCCGCCGGCATACGTGGAAGGAAGGAGTTCCAATGAGCAAGATGACCAGCGGCCCGGCAGCGGCTTGGCACCCGGGGGTGACGACCGTCGGCAAGGCCGACATCCGGTACATGAAGCCGAGCCAGCGCAACCGATACCGCCGCCAGGGCTTCACCTGGGCGGAAATCAGGAAGATCGACCAAGCCATCGGGCGCGGCGAATCCACCGTGACCCTCGCCTCGGCCACCCGAGAGATCACGCTCACCTTGCCGGCTCAACCGCGACGACCCGTCAAGGCGCAACAGCAAGAACCCACCCGACCCGGCCCCCTCCCGGCAGTCGATCTGGCGCCACGCCCGTAACCGGTCCTCACCGACCCGGGCGCCTCGGCCCGCGTGTGGGACGACGCACCCGGGGATCCCTACGGGCTGCAGGGACGGAAGGGCTACGGCTCCAGGGCCGACGGCTGGACTGCGAGGTAGGCGTCGACCCGCTCCCGGCGCAGGACCTCCTCCAGCCGCTCCTCCTCGAACTCGAGGTTGCAGTGGTTACCCTCGACGCAACCCTTCGCGCCACAGCCGTGCGGGTCCACGTAGCGGACGGCGCTCTCGCCGATACGCGCCATGAGCCACCGGGCACGGGCGGCGTCCACGTGCCCGGCTGCGACCAGGTCGAGAAGCTCCAGCACCGCCGGGACCTCGACCAAGGCGCCCCAGCCCGGCAGACTTCGACGCTCCGGGGACCAGTCCTCATAGGAGAGTCCGCCGCGCAGCCTGATGGCCTCGATCGAGTGGCCGCCGAGCTTCAACCTGGCGTGCATGGCGACTCCTTCACAGGTGAAGCCGGGCCGTGGCGAGACGAAGAACCAAGGTCCCGGGCGAATGTCCGTCGGCCGATCAACGCCCGGACCACCGGATGGTCACGAGTTCAGCGCCAGAAGAGCAGCCTTCAGAGGCCGGGAGGACCCGCCCGCCGCGGCGCTGGCCTCCCGGCCCTTCCCCTTCACGGGCTCAACGGCCCCTCGGCAACGATCCCCGCCACTGCCCGGTCCGCCTGCCGGTTCACCCGCGCGGTCAGCACCCGTTCCAGGATCTCGACCTGCCGCCGCCACGCCACGCTGGAGCAGGCCACCCGCAGCCGGTCCCGGTCGTCGAGTCCGAGCGGGCGCACCGCCACCGCAACCTCATCCCCGACCGCCGACCGCCACCACTGCGGCACGAAGCCCATCTCAGTCGGTCTGGCCGTTCAGCCGGCGAAGCTCCACCAGGATCGAGGCCTGGCCCTTCATCAGAGTTTCCAGCGCCTTGCCCTGGGCTTCCAGCGTCGTGGCCTGGGCCGCCAGTGCCGACCCGTGCTCCTCCAACGACCGGCTGTGGCTCTCCAGCAGGCGACTCTGCTCGGCCTGCCCGGCTGCCAGCGCCCCGACCGCCTCAGCCAGGCGCTCCAAGGTGCGGCCCTGAGCGACCAAGGCATCACGCTGGGCGACCTGGTCCTCGCGGATCGCGTTCAGCACCTGGGTGTGCCCGCGCAGCGATGTACGGACCTCGGCGCTGTCGCGGTCGGCCATCGCCGCCATCGTGCGCGTGGCCGCGGACTCCTCCCGCAGACGGTCGACCTCCGCCTCCAGCGCCGCCAGCCGCGCGCGCAGATCACCATCGCTGTCGCTCATGTTTTCCATTGTCCAGATCCCTCCCCAGTGCCCCAGTGACAGTGAGCCGCGGTCACCGACGAATCCGTCCACCCTAGCGCGCGGCGACCGGCGCCAAGCCGGTCGCCAAGGTCATGCGGCACCGCTTCGCCGCGCGGCCGCCTGTGCGGCGCGTAGCGGGCCGGCCTACTCCTGGTCGGGGACAGCCTTGATGGTGCGCCGCCGACGAGCGTCGACGTTGCCGACCTTGCGGGGGCCTTCGGCGCGGGCGTCGGGGGTGATCTCGGGTGCCTCCATCGCCTCACCGACCAGGCGGCGGATCTCGGGGTTGGAAGCGAAGAAGAACCGGGGGTTGACCCGGTAGCTTCCGGGGTCAGGGTGATCGACCAGGTGGAGCGTCTCCAGGCGGGCCAAGGCCTCGTACGCGGTCGACGTCGAGGTACCGCAGTCGTGGGCGATCTCCTCGACGTCGGCGGTGATCGGGTCGAACACGGCGCCATGGCTGGTGAGCCATTCCAGGACGCTGCGCTGGCTGGCGCTCAGGTTGAGCGTGTAGACGGGCGGCATGCCAAGGCTGTCCGGGTCGAAACCGCCGTGGTGGCTGTGGGTGGCGGCGCTCATCGGGTACCTCCGGTCATCGTGTCCCTGGCCGTGGTGGTGCGGCGCGGTCCGGGCGCCTTGGCGGCGGCCTTCTCGGCCGCCTTCTTCGCGGCGGCGATCGCCTTGGCATCCGGCGTGATGGGCGGCGGATCCAACCGTCGGCATGCCTGCACCTGGGCGTCGCCGGAGCCCTCCCAGAAGCGCCGCGGGTTCAGCTGGTACGTCTGGCTCCGAGGGCTGGTCTTGAGCAAGATGTTCAGCTTCACCAGGCGGGCGAGCGCCGTCTTCGCAGTCGTCTCCGTCGCCAGGATCGCCTCCGCCACGGCGACCGCGGTCACCTTCACCGCCGCGCCGGCCCCGCCGTTCGAGCGCACCCAGTCGATCGTCGCCCACTCCGCACCGGACAGCGCCAGCGAGTACAGCGGCGCGTCGTCCGTGTAGGCGTTGAGGGTGTAGGAGCCGTCCATGGTGTGCGGCGTCCGGGGCTTCGGCGCAGGCAGCACCGCCCCCGTGTCCAGGTTCACCAGGGCGATGTTGCCCCTGCGAGCCATGCTGCTCCTCACCATGCTGTCGCGGTCCGCAACCGGTCCAACGACCGGTCCGCCTTCAGGTCCCTAAGGGCTGATTTTTCAGACGTTAGCTCCGGAAAACCCGACCTTAATGGCAAGAACCTACAGGATGGGACCCAGAAAACGCAGGTTCCCTGCAGCGTGTCGAGCCACACTCCCCCCAGCGGCCCCTGCCGTAACGTCTGGTTTTCTGGCGGCAACGTCTGGAAAACCAGACGTTAGCAAGGGGAAAACCGCAGGTCAGGGCATATTTCTCTTCTTACGTAGTAAAGGTGCACGTCCGTACCTGGCTCCGCCCACCCATGCCACGGTGACCTGGCACCGCTGGGGCCGTAGGCCCCGGCTCGGAACGGGCGAGCTGGCGGTGGCCTCCGGCGGATTGGCTGGCCGTGCCGCTGCTGCTGTCCGGGCCAGGCACCGAGGTTGGCCTGCTAGCCGCAGGTGGTAGAGGTCGCGGCGCCGCTCGGGCTGCTGCTGCCAGGTGCATCGGTACCGGTTGCAGGGCGGCCGCGGGCCTCGTTCCCGGTGGTGAGGGTGAGCAGCACAGCGTTTGTCAGGTGGGTGGTGACATCGGCCACCGCTCGGAGGCGGGCAAGTCGAGCAGGTGTCGGGCAGGCCGGACGGCAGGTGGCCCTGGCCAAGGCGGACACCAGCCACTTGATCCGGGGCAACTGCCCAGGGAGGGCCGTCAAGGCCCGAGCGGTAAACGCGCGAGCATGCGAGTGCGTTTAGGGCAGGCGGCAGCGCATGTCCAGCCCGCGCAGGGCTGGTGGGGGGTGTGGGGGGAGGAGCCCCCCACATAGGTAGGCGGGTCCAGCGCCGCCGGGCGCTGGCCACGGGTGCGGGGGCGGAGCACGCCGCGCCCAACCACCCAGTTCGCTGCCGACCGCGACGTCGTTGTGGTTGCCGCCCGGTCCCGATCCGGCGGCAGGGCAGGCGGGTTACTGACGGGGTGGGGAGAGCGAGGGGAGGCCTATCGTCCAGTTCCGGCCGGTTCCTCAGCTGGCTGCCGCGATTTTGGACGTAGTGCCGGGCGTTGCAGGGCCAGTGAGGCGACGTGGTGAGCCGAGCTCGTCGAACAGGCGGGATGGGAAGGGCGTGGTATCGGGGACGGTGCTCGGTCGAGCCTGGGTGATGGAGAGGAACGCGACGGGGCCGCGAAGTCGGCGCAGCTTCTTGCGCAGGTCCGGGTCGGCGAGGGTGTCAAGCTGCCGGTACGACTGGCCAGGGGGCCAGGGCCACTACGCCAGTCTTGGAAGTCCGGCCGCCAGACCCGGACCTTGGCTGGGGTCTAGTGAACGCGGTGCGGGCCGTGGACGGCGATGGTGAACAGGTCGTCCCAGTTGCGGGCGTCCTCGGCGCTGTGGCACAGGGGCCCGGTCTCTTCGCCCAGCGCGACCCACACGCCGGGCCAGCTCGGGTGCCGGTTCGTGACGAAGTCCTCGCACTGACCGCAGACCCGTACCGGCAGGCCATGAGCACGCAGATCCTCGACCATCTCGTCGGTGACGTCAACCCGGTCGTCGCTGAGGTAGGTCATTCCCTTGTACAGCAGGCCGAAGGCGTTGTGCTCGTCGGCCTCTTCCCAGGCGGTCAGCCTTTCGGCCGACACGGCCCGGCAGTAGCCGAACACCGGCACCGGCCCGGTGCCTTCCTCCTTAACCACGGTCATCCCGCCCAGGTCCGTGCCGTCGGGAACGATTGACCACAAGAACGCCTTGATCGCGTCGGCAGTCTCCTCACCGGGCGCGGGATGGTTAAGCCAAGCCGTAGCGATCAGGCACTGGATCCACTGATGCGGATAGAGGCGGTCCTCGACCACCACACCGTCCGGCCCCTGCAGAACCTGTCGGCGGAACGCTGCGCGCTCGTGGCTGAACACCTCGACCGCACGGCCGGCGGACACGGCCTCGATCGCGGCCTGGACCGTCGGGAACGCGGTCAGGAACACCCGCCACTCCGGCAGCATCACCTCCAGCTCCTCCGGGGTGTAGCTGGCAGCGGCCTCCACGACCCGTAGCTGCGCCGAGCGCTGTGCGACGACCTGTTCGCGGGCCTTGGTGTCCTGCTTCTTGCCCATGGACAACTCCCTTGGTGGTGACGGACGCTGCGGACACGCTAGTGCCCGGCGGGCATGTGATCGCTCCGGTGGGTCGGCGGGTCGTCTCACACCGGATCGGGCTTGCAACGCTGGCAGCCGCGCCGCCGGCGGGGTCTGGCGCGCATCTCTTCTGCCGTGAACAGCAGGGGGAGCTTCGGCCAGTGGGCCCGATCGAACCCGTACGGATCCTCGTCGCGCGACTTGGGCGGACTTGCCTCGAACTTCTCCAGGCCGTGGAGGCCGTCCTCGACTGTATTGAGAGACGAGCAGTCCCAGCGGTGCAGCAGCCTGCCGTTGGCGCCCAGGGCGTACGTGCAACCGCGGTCGACATCGGCCCGCCACCGTTGGATATCCCGCTCAGCCGCCGCCCTGGCCGTTCGAATCGAGGTACAGCGGCGGCACAGTCCGGCCGGCCGGTCCCAGTAGGGGCAGCCGCACAGGTCGCAGTCCTCGCAGGGTGTGCACTCCTCGGCCCGATCCATGGGTTCGGTAGCGATGAGGAGGGTCGGTTGGGGTTCGCCACGGTGGTGGACTCTCATGAACATCCGGGCCCGGGCGAGTTCATCGATGACCTCGCCGAAGGCGCCGTTGTCGAGGCGCAGCACTTTCTGGACGTGGGGGACGCTCCGGTCCGTGCCGACTGACGACTCCATGGTGAGGATTGCGATCTTCGCCATCGGACTGAGTTCCGGGTCCCACAGCAGGTTTGGGGAGACGACGACGTCCCGCGGTTCTTTCGAACCTCTGATGATCACTGCCGTGATGTCCTCCGTTCCGAGCGGGCCGCCCCCGGGGTTTTGCTGCTGCCGGCGTTCAACGCGGGGTGGTTGCCTTGGTCACGGACGGCGGCTCGACCCAGGGCCATCCGGCTGACGCGGCCGGATTCCGCCCGGGGTCGCCGTGGTCCCCGGTCGGTGCATCAGGGCAGGCAGCACGCGGGGAGTGGGGAAGAGCGAAGGGGAGGACACCCTGCCTTCACGTACATGTGACGTGATCCCAGGATCACGTCACATGTACGTGAAGCTCATCAGGCCCGGGACAACGGGCGCAGCGCCGTCGGCTACCGGGCGGGCGGCGGAGTGACGGCGTTGGCCATGGCGGCGGCCAGGGCCTGCGCGTCGTGGTGAGCTCGCTGCCACCAGGCGGCGCCCGGATGGTGACCTGCCAGGTCGGCGGCGGGTTTCATCGTGGCGGCGAGGCCGGCGAACGCCTTGTGCAGTTGGACCGCCAGCTGGTCGTGGTCGGGGACACCGGCGCGGACGGCCCGGCGCAGCGAGCGGGTTGCGCGTGTCAGCTCCTCGGCCGCCTCCAGGGCGGTGGCGGGTGCCCGCTCCTGGGGCGGGGTGTTGGTGAGAATGCGGATCAGCTCGGCGAGCTGGGCGGTGGTGAGGTTAGTGCGCAGTTCGTTGGCGTAGTCGGCGAGTTCGGCGTTCTGCTGGGCGGAAGGGTCGTCGGCGACGCGGGTGCGGCCGCCGGGTACGCCGGTGAGCACTCCCTTGCGCTTGAGTTCGGTGATGACGCCGAAGGCGGTGGCGGTGGTGGTGCCGTGTTCGCGGGCGAGTTCCCGGACGGGCGGCACGGTGTCGCCGGGCCTCAGCCGGCCTTCCCGGATGTCGGCGAGCAGCGCGTCGGTGAGCCGCTTGGAGCGGCCGCGGACGGCGTCCTCCTCGGGCTCGTCGCCGGAGGGGTTCGCGACGCGGGTTCGGCCGCCGGCTGGGCCGGTGAGCAGCTTCTCGTCTTTCAGCAGTCCGATGGCGCCGGAGACCGTGGCGTGGCTGACGCCGTACGCGGCCGCGAGCTCGCTGCCGCCGGGCAGCGGTTCGCCGGGCTGCCATCGGCCGCTGTCGATCTCGGCGCGCAGTGCGGCCGCCAGGCGCAGGGTCCGGCCTTTTCGCGGTCCGGGGAGGTCGACGGTGGCGGTGGTCGTGGTGTCCACGGTGGGCTCCGGTTCGTGTCGGTCCCGGCCGGCGAAGGGCGGGAGGCTGCGGACGTACGCTGATGGCCGGGCCCCTCGCGATTCGAGCGTGAGGGGCCCGGCCATCTTCCCGGGTTGTGCTGATGTGGGGTCAGGGTCCGGCGATGATCCAGGTCACGAACACGGACTTCATCTGCTCGTGCACCCGGTAGACGACGCTGATGCGGTCGCCGGTGTCGGCGGCCGGGTCGGTGCGGGCGGTGTAGTCGTCGACCTCGGGGTCGGTGCCGCCGGGCACCGGGATGCCGAGCCGCGGGTAGAGCGCGAGGCGTTCGACGAGCTTCTCGACGGCGTCCAGTTCGCCGGGGCGTAGCTGGGCGAGGGCGGCTTCGGCGGCGTCGGAGAGGAAGACGTGCAGGGGCTCGTGCGGTTCGGTCGGCTGGTCGTCGGTCACCGGTCGCCGCTGGCGGCTCGCACCCGGGCGAAGACGTCGCCGGCCGGGCTCCAGTGCTGGCCGCCGATGGGCGCGGCCAGGGAGGCCATGGCCTGCTCGTCGGTGCGCAGGGTCAGGCGGTGGCGGTAGGTGGCGGCGACCTCGGCGACGGCGGCGAAGTCGCCGATCGGGGAGGCGTCGAGGGCGGCGGCCAGGTCCTGCTCGAACTGCTCGCGGTCGCCGGGCAGGCCGTACCTGCTGAGGGCGGTGCGCAGTTCGTGCAGGGTGGCCGGCCTGGCCGGGGCCGGGCTCTGGTGGTCGGGCTGGATGGTCACCGGGGCCTCCTTCGTGGTGGCGGCCGCCGTTGGCGGTGGGCCGCATGGTTGACGGTAGCGGGCGCGGCTACGGGGTGGTGTCGGTGCTGGTCGTCTCGTTCGCGGGCCGGACGTCGTCTTCGGCCTGGTGGGGGACGAAGCCTCGGTCGCCCGGGTCGGTGAAGGCCGAAATCGTGGGGTGGAAGGCGATGGTGATGATCGCGGTGGGGCCGTTGCGGTGCTTGGCGACGATCAGGTCGGCTTCGCCGGGCCGGTTGTCGGGCGCGTAGGCGTCGTCGCGGTGGAGGAGGAGGACCAGGTCCGCGTCGTCCTCCAGGGTGCCGGAGTCGCGCAGGTCGTAGATGTGGGGGCGTTTGTCGGCGCGCTGTTCGGGCGCGCGGTTGAGCTGGGAGAGCGCGATGACGGGCAGCTGCAGTTCCTTGGCGAGGAGCTTGAGACGGCGGCTGACCTCGTTGACGTCCTCGTAGCGGCTGCCGTACTTGTGCCGGCCGTGGTCGAGGAGCTGGACGTAGTCGACGACGATGAGCTTGATGCCGTGCTGGGCCTTGAGGCGCCGGCTCTTGGAGCGGATCTCGGCGAGGGTGAGGTTCGGGGCGTCGTCGATGAACAGCGGGGCGGAGGAGACCTCGGGCATGCGGGTGGCGGCGCGGGTCCAGTCCCGGTCGGTCATGTTGCCCGAGCGCATCTGGTGCAGCGGGACGCGGCTCTCCGCGGAGAGCAGGCGCATACCGATCTCGTTGCGGCCCATCCCGAGGCTGTAGATCACGGCGGGCAGGCCGAGACGGAAGGAGCAGGCCCGCAGGATCGTGAGCGCGAGGGTGCTCTTGCCGAGGGCGGGCCGGCTGCCCAGGACGATCAGCTGGCCGGGGTGCAGGCCGTTGGTCAGCACGTCCAGGTCGCTCAAGCCGGTGGGCAGGCCGGCCGGGGCGCCGACGTACGAGCCGATGCCCTCGACCTCGTCGAGGACGCCTTCCATGACGTCGGCCATCGGGCGCGCCTCGACCCAGCTCGGGCTGCGGCCGGTGGTCACGGCGTACACCTCGGCCTGGATCGCCTCGACCAGGTCGGTGGTGGGGGTGTCGGCATGGGCGAGGCGGTCGATGCGCGTCGCGGTCTCGATCAGCCGGCGGCGCAGCGCCTTGTCCTCGACCAGGAGGGCGAGGGCTTTGGCCTCGGCGGTGCTGCGGACCATGTTGACGAGCTTGTGCAGGTAGTCCCGGCCGCCGGCCCTCGCCAGCAGGCCCTGCTCGGTCAGCTTCGCGGCGACCGTGATCGGGTCGGTGGACTCCCCGGCCGCGTACAGCTCCAGCACCACGTTGTAGATGAACTCGTGGCCGACCCGGTAGAAGCTGGCCGGATTCAGGATCTCGACGACGTCGGCGACCGCGTCCTTGGAGCGCATCGTCGTGCCCAGGAGCAGCTGCTCGGCCCGCAGGTCGTGGGGCACCTCGAAGGCCGGGCCAGCGCCGTCCGGGTCCTGCTCGCTCACGCGCTTCCACCTCGCTGCTGATCTACCGCGGCCCGATCCGGGGCCGGCGAACGGGTTGTCGCGGCCACCCTGTCGCACCACCGCGCGGTTGTCCCGGCTTTCCCCGAACGAGCGAGGCCAGCCGCAACTCACGCCGCTCCGGTCCGCGGCGGAGCCAGGCGGGCGGTGCGTGCGGGATCGCCCCGGCCCGGGTGGCGCGTGCGACGGCGAGAGCAGCGCGGTGGCGTTCGCGCTGTTGGCGGGCGTGTTCGTCGGCGTCCGGGGTCGGGGAGTCCTCGATCGCGGGCCGGTGGGTGTCCTCGGGCTCGCGCAGCCGGTTGTAGTGCTGGCGCAGGATGGCCTCCCGCTCGGCGGCGGCCTCGTCGAGTGCGGCCTGGCGGGTGGCGGCGTTCTCGCGCATCCGGCGGCGCAGGTCCTGGTAGGCGTGGTGGTCGGCGAGCGGGGGCCGGGCCGGCTGCGCGGCGGGCCGGTCGTCGCGGCGGGTGGGCCGGTCGTCGGGGTCCTGGTCGTGCTGCACCACGGGGGCGGGGCCGACACGGACGTCGATGGCTTGGACGGTGCCGGGGCGCAGTTGCTCGAGGTCGGTGAGGATGCGGCGGGTCTGGTAGCGGAGTTGGGCGGCCCAGGCCGGGGAGTCGGCGACCACGCGCAGGCGGCGGGTGGTCGGGTCGTACCCGGCGAGGTGCCAGTGGGCGGCCGCCTCGGCGCCGACGATCGCGGGCCAGTGGTCGCGCAGGCCTCCGCCGGCGGTGCCGAGGGTCCAGCCGTGCGCGGCGACCAGGGCGAGGAACACGTCCGCGATCGGCTCGGGTTCGCGCGGGCCTCGTCGTGGCGTGGCGGTGGTCTGCCGGGTGGTGCGCTGGGCGGGGGCGTTGCCGTTGGTGCGGGCGGCCTGGCGGGCGGCGCGCAGGGCGGTGCGGGCGAGGTCGGCGCCGGTGGACGTGGTCATCAGCGGCTCCCGACGAGTTCGCGCTCACGGCGGCGGGCGGCCAGCTGCTCGCGGAAGGCGATGCCCTCGGAGTTGTCCTCAGTCATCCAGGCCGGGACGGTGACGGGGGGCAGCTCGGCGCCGTCGATCGCCCGGGGGACCTCGGGCAGGACGGGCTGGTCCATCAGCGGCGCGCACAGGCCGCACGGCAGCACGGTCCGCAGGTGCCGGTCGCAGTAGGCCGGGTGCTGTTCCTCGGCCTGGTCGGCGTGGTCGGGGGTGTCCGCCGGTGCCAGGGCCGAGGTGGTGCGGGCCTCGGCCAGGACCTGGTCCCGCGCGGCCTGGCGGCGCTTCGCGTGCCGGTGCTGGGCACCCTCGACGTGGTATGCGCAGGTCTGGCACTCGCCGCCGAGTTCCACGTCGGTGCCGGACTCGCAGGTGGGCAGGTGGCAGCCGCGCCGGACCAGGCCGCGGTTGCGTCCCGGGGCGGCGAGCCAGGCGTACGGGTCACGGATCTCGTCGCGCTCCAGGACGTACCGGCGCTCCAGGCGCTGGGCGACGCGCTCGACGTCGCCGCCGACCTCGCGGATCGCCTGGCCGACCGCCCGGGCTGCCTCCCGTTGCTGCCAGCGGTTCATCCGGTTCACCAGGTCGGGCACCAGGCGCAGGACCTGGTGGACCTCGGCGCTGACGGTCATCGGCGGCAACGCCCCGGTCTTCGGCTTCACCGAAACCGCGACCACCAACGGCGCCGGGGAGCCTGTTCTGAAAGAGCTTGATCAAGAGAGCGATCGCTCCCTGCGCAGACGAGACGGACACTTCCTGACCTGACGGTTTAGAAGAGTCCGGGTTGGGTGTACGCGGGTGGTGGGAGCGCCAGCGGATCGCTCCGCTGGGGTGGCAGTAGGCTGTTTGACCGACTGTCTTCCCGCTTCATCACGTTCTGCCCTCGGTCCCGAAGGATCGTCGGTCTTACGTACGCTCCGCGGGCGTCCTCCACGGGGGAGGCCACCCCTCTACCAGGGGCGGTTGGTGGTGCGATGCCAGCGTGGGCAGCGATGTTGCGAGCCGCGTTGATGTCGCGGTCCAGGCATAGGCCGCACTGCTGGCAGTGGTACTCCCGGTCGGTGAGGGTGAGGCGTGGGTTTTGCCATCCGCAGGCCGAGCAGGTCTTGCTGGACGGGAACCAGCGGTCGCAGACCGCGAGCTTCGAGCCGTACCAGCCCGTCTTGTAGGTCAGCTGCCGCCGAATCTCGGCGGGGGCAGCGTCGAGGATGGAGCGGTTGAGACTGGCCTTCTGCCGGACGTTGCGACCGGGCCGCTCCACGGTGCCGCGCGCCGATGCGGTCATCCCCGCCACGTTAAGGTTCTCCACCGCAACCACGGCGAACCCGGTGGCGAGCCGTTTAGTCAGCTCGTGGATACCGCTTTTCCGCCGGACAGCGACCTCGTGGTGCAGCCGGGCCACACGCCGCCTCGCCTTATCCCGCCGCGCCGAACCCTTCACAGTACGGGCGAGCGCCCGCTGCGCCTTGGCGAGGCGCTTCGCGGCGTGCCGCAGGTGCCGGGGATTCGGTACCAGCGCGGTGCCTGGGTCAGCAGCATCGAGTGGTTGGGAAAGGGCAGCGAGGACCTTGACACCAAGGTCGACGCCGACGGTGCCGCGCCCGGCCTGACGCCGGGTCGGCTTGTCGGACAGGTCCTGCTGGACCTTGACCAACACGGACGCGTACCAGCGGTGCCCGCCACGCGAGACGGTGACGGACTGCACGACGGCCTGCCCGCGGTCGATGAGCCGGGACAGGCGCTTGCCCGAGTCGTGCAGGCGGACCTCACCGAGCTTAGGCAGCCGCAGCCGCCGGTAGCCGACCAGCCGGATCCCCGGCTTACTCACATGGTGGTGCAGCCGGAAGGAATCCCGACACCGCCCCTTCTTCTTGAACCGGGGGTAACCAACCTGGCGGCCGGCCCGCGCGCCCTTGAGCGAGTCGAGCCAGTTCTTCCAGGCCGCGTCGGCATCCATGAACGCTGACTGGAAGCAGTAGGTGTTGACCTCGTGCCACCACGGGCAGATTCCGTCGGCACCGGTGCGGGAATCGCCCTTGGCCTGGTTCCAGGCCTTCTGCACCGAGGCCTTGTTCGGCAGCGAAACCTTGACCTGTTTCCGCGCGCCTTCGACCGCAACACCAGACGCCGCCAGGGCATTGACCTGGGCCCGCCACTCCTGGTGCGCGGCGACCTTTGCCGCGAGCGCATGGTTGAACGCCCACCGCGCCGCACCGGCGTACCGGGCCAGCTCAGCGAGCTGTCGCTCGGTCGGGTCCAGGGTGAACCGGAATGCGCGCAGAATCTCCTGCCGCAAGGCGCAGTTCACCCCCTCTCCGTGTCTGGGCGACTACGTTCGGCAAACCGTAGACGACTCCACTGACAGCCGACGCTCAAACGGCAAACTCCGCTGGCCACAGGCTCTCACGCCGCTCCGGCCTGCGACGGTGCCAGCCGGACCGGACGCAGCAGGATGGCCCCGGCCCGGGTGGCGCGGGCGACGGCGAGGGCGGCGCGGTGGCGCTCTCGCTGCTGACGAGCGTGCTCGTTGGGGTCGGTGACCGGGGTGTCCTCGATCGCGGGCCGGTGGGCGTCCTCGGGCTCACGCAGCCAGTTGTAGTGCTGGCGCAGGATGGCCTCCCGTTCAGCGGCGGCCTCATCGAGTGCGGCCTGGCGGGCAACGGCGTCCTCGCGCATCCGGCGGCGCAGGTCCTGGTAGGCGGCGTGGTCGGCGAGCGGAGGCCGGGCCGGCTGCGCGGCGGGCCGGTCGTCACGGCGGGCGGGCCGGTCATCGGGGCCCTGGTCGTGCTGCACCACGGGCGCGGGGCCGACGCGGACATCGATGGCCACCACGGTGCCGGGGCGCAGTTGCTCAAGGTCGGTGAGGATGCGGCGCAGGTGGAGGCGCAGCTGGACGGCCCAGGCCGGGGAGTCGGCGACCACGCGCAGGCGGCGAGTGGTCGGGTCGTATCCGGCGAGGTGCCAGTGGGCGGCCGCGTCGGCCCCGACGATCGAAGGCCAGCGGTCGCGCAGCCCTCCGCCAGCGGTGCCCAGGGTCCAGCCGTGCGCGGCGACCAGAGCGAGGAACACGTCGGCGATCGGCTGGGGTTCGCGCGGGCCCTGGGCGCGGGGCACGGCCGTCCGGACGGTGCGGGCGGCGCGCTGCGTAGGGGCGTTGCCGTTCGTTCGGGCGGCCTGGCGCGCGGCGCGCAGGGCGGTGCGGGCCAGGTCGGCCCCGCTGCCGGTGGGCTGGGTCATCAGGCGTTCACCGCCTCGCGGGCCGGCGCGGCGGCGGCCGCGCGGATCTGGTCGGCGCGGGCGCGCAGCGCCTGGACGGCTTCGAGACGCTGGACGAGCAGGTGGAGGGCGGTGTTGCGGCGGGCCTGCTCGACGGCCTCGTTGGCGGCTGCCCGGGCTGCGTGGCGGGTGGGGTGGCGGTGGGCGGAGCGCATCGCGGCGTCGTGGGCCATCTCGGCCTCGGCGTCGGCCAGCGGGGATCGGGCCAGGAGTACGAGGGCGCTGGCCCGGTACTCGGCGGCGGCGTTCTGGGCGGTGAGCAGGTCGGACGCGCGGATGCCGGACAGGTCGGTGCCGACGGGCCGGTTCCGGAGCATCTCGGCGCGCAGCTCGCCCCGGACATGGGCGACAAGGGCGTTGACGTCCTCCCGGTCGGCGAGGTCGGCGGAGCCAGCGAGCGCGAGGTCCACGCACTCGCGAATCGCGGTGCGGGTGGCCCGCACGTTCCAGCATCCGGCGCACAGGCCGGCCGCGTTCTCGGTGCCGCAGTCCTCGCACGGCAGGGCCTGGCGGGCGGCCTCGGCGGCCTTGGCCTGCGCCTCGCGGACCGCGCGGCGGGTTGTGGCCTCGGCGCGCTGCTGCTCGGCCCGCTGACGGGCTGCCACCTGCTGCTCGGCGCGCAGCATCGCGTGCCGGTGCAGCTGCTGGTCGATCACGGAGCGGCGCTCGGCGTCGGTGGTGGCGTCCGGCAGCTGGGCGACCGCCTCGCGGACGAGGGCCTGGCGGGTGGAGCGGCGGTCGGTGATCCGCTGCTCGCAGATCGTGCAGGCGGTGCCGGTGTCCAGCCGGATGCCGTCGTCGCAGGCCAGGTGGGCGCACTCGCGGCGCTGCGGCAGGCCCTTGGCGAGCAGCCAGCCGAGGGGGTCGGTGATCAGCGCGCTGCCGTCCTGGTCGCGCAGCCGGAACGTCAGCCGGTCCGCCAGCGCGGCGTGGGCGTTCCCGCTGCCGGTCCAGGCGCCGATCCGGTCCAGCTCGGCCCGTACGGCGGCCACGATCCGCCGCCGCAACCAGGCCCGGTCTAGCCGCGCCCACAGGCACTCCACCGGGGCCAGCACCTGGACCAGGTCCTGCGGCGGCTGCGGCACCGCCGCCCGGCGACGGCTCTGCCGGGCCGAGACCGCCTGCTCCTGGTCGTGCTCCTGGTCGTGGTCGTGGTGGGTGATGACGTGGGGGTTGGGCTTGTCCCCGCGCAGCGGGCCACCCGCACCACCGCTGACCGTCAGCGGGGCACCGGCCGGGGCAGCCGAGGCGGGACGGGCGTGCTCCTCGCGCGCACCCGCGCGCTCCGGCCGACGGTGGGTCACCCCAACGGCGGCTTCGCCGGAAAAGCCACCATCCACAGCAACTTCACCCACTACGTCAGCCACAGGAGAGTGAGAGGTGTGAATGGGGGTCGTATCGTCCAGGTCTGAAACTTCGGCCTCGACAGCCTCCTTCGTATCGCTGACCTGCGGCTTCTGCTCAGTCACAGGGGCCCCAACCGGGGGGGTCGTGACGTCCAGGCCGCTGACGGAACCAGGAGCGGTCTTCCTGGCGGCCTCCCGGTGCACCGAAGCAGCCTGCTCCGCCGGTACGGCCCGGTGCGCGGCCGCCACCGCGGGCAGCATGAGCCGCGACCGCGACAGCAGGCCGCTCGCCCCACGGCGCGGCCGCTCCACCAGCCCGGCCTCCGCCAGCCGCGCCAGCACAGGCACCGCCCCGGCCGGTGCGCAGCCCAGCATCCGCGCCAGGGTCACCGCCGGCCGACCGATCTCGGTGTCCACCTTCCCCCCGCACAACCGCACCCGCCCGTGCTCGTTCGCGTCCAGTACCAGCAGCAGCGCCCCCAGCCGGTCCGTGGCGGCCCCCCGACCAGTCCGCCCGGCCAGCGGCCCGCCCTCGGTCACCCGGCCATCCCGGTGCGCCCAGCCCGGCGCGAACAGCGCCTCGACCAGGCCGTGCAGCACCGCGAACTCCTTCTTCGTCAGGTTCAGCGAATGCCCCGCGACCCCCTGGGCCGCCAACAGCGCGCTGACCCGGCACTCCAGCGCCTGGTCATCGTCGCCGTCGCCCTTGAAGGTCTCCACCGAGACTGCCCCGCTGGCACGCAGCTGGCGCACCACGGCCTTCATCCGGCCTGCGGACAGCCCCAGCCACCGGCCGAGCTCCGCCTTGCGGATCACCACCGAGCCGGTCTCCTTCGGCGTGCGCGACATCAGTACCACCGCTGCCAGCCGCACCGGATCTGGAGCACCGGCCAGGCCCGGCTCGGCCAGCAGCGCCCGTACCGCGCTCCGCAGCCGCGACCGCATCACCTCCGTCAACGTCAACGGCGCCAACACCGGACGCGACCCCGACGCCGGCTCCGACGGCCCGGGCGCCGACTCGACCGGCGCGGCGGACCGCCGACCGGGAACCACCGGACCGGCTTCCTCGGCCGCGGCCTCCCAGACCCGGTCGACCTCAGCCAGGTCGGACTCGGGCCAGTCCTGGCCGTACTCGTCGTCGTACGGCTCCTCGACCGGCGCCTCCCACAACGAGACGTCATCCACCTGCCCGGCCGGGCTGACGAACATCGTCTCCGCCGCGTCCGGGAGCGGGCACTCCTCCCACGACCCGGCGGACCGCTGGCCGGGAACCACCGGCACGTCCGGAATCCCATGGTTCGGACCCGATCGTGTGACACCCAGAGCCTCACCCGGACGAGTGATGTGCGTCACATTGTCGACAGCGCGCGCGGTGGGTTCGACAACCGGTCCGTGAACCGGTCCCTGGACGAATGCCAAGGCAGCACGGGGGGAGGAGAGATCTCCCCCCTCCCCCCCGGCATCGTCCGAGCTCAAACCGGGGACACCACCGTCGGCGGCGGGGACACCACGAGACTGGAAAGGCCCATTGACCTGCGGCAAAATGGCAGACGCCTCCTACTTGGACCTGCGTGTGCAGGTAGGTGGACGCGCCCCGCGAGAGCGGGACACGTGAGCGGACCCCTCGGGGACCGCGAAGGCCGGCCCCTCACGGGACCGGACAAAGCCCCCTCACAGGGGCGGAACTGGATCGGCGACCTCCTCTCGTGGGCGGATGTGGATCTGGTTTGCAGCCGAGGCCCCGGCAAGGGCCCCGACTGCGGGTACTGCGACCGGCCTTGGATGACCGGTGGTGGTGCTTGGTTCTGGTGAACCGGTAGTGCCGCTGGTGTTCGGTTGGAAGCCGATCCCCCAGCAACCCGCTCGACGGTTTGGAAGCCCGAGAGCGGGGTGAAGCAGGTGCCGCGGTCTGGGGTGGAAAGTCCCGGAGCGGCTGGGCGGAGCAGGACCCGTGGAAAGGTCAGGTCCCGCCGACAACGGCTAGGTCACCGCGCACCCCCGTACGGGGGCAGCGGGCCTGCCGCACACAACGACGACGGCACCCCGCCGGAGCGAGACCCGGGACTTCCCGGTCGACTCCACGGCGGGGTGCCGCGCGTATGAGGGGGTGCCACTGCGGGTACCCTGCATCACGTCACCACCCTTTACGTGGCTGACCGGGACGGGCCCCTGGCCGGGCGCCGATCCACTTGAACGCCGTCCGGACCCTCGGGTCCGGGCGGCGAAGTCGTTTTGGATCACTGTCGAGGCCAGACTACCCCGAGGAGTAGCCACGAGTTCGCCGTGGCGATTCGTCATGCTGATGCCGCGTTCATTGCCCCAAAGTCCTCTCGTGCTGCGACTCGGAGAGCTTCCAGGACTGCCTGCGTTGTCCAGTGGCCAGCTGCGCCGGGCCGGGTGGCGAGGTAGTGGGCAGAGCGCTCCAGAGACCAGCCGTGAGCTTCGGCGAGGCCAGTAGCGAAGTTCGCCAAGTAGGCGACGGAAGGGGCGCTAAGTTCGGCGTCAGCGAGGTGCCAGGGAGCGGTGAATGTGAAGACAGGGATGCCTTCGATTCCTCCGGGACAGACCAAGGTCTCGTACCGGCCTGGGCCGAGCTGGTCGCGGCCAGCGGCGAGCGCCTGGGTGAGGTCGAGATCTGCCCCGGGTTCCCGGTGCATCTCCTGGGCGGCGATGTCCGAGAACTGCTGCTCGGTGACGAGGTAGGCCCGAGCGGGCATCTCGCTGGCTTGGGCGGGATCGTAGAAGCCCATGCCGCCGGTCCAGACCAACGATTGTCCCGCGAAGTAGAGCAGGCCGGGCAGTAGTACTGGGGCCTGCTGCTCCGGCAGCCGGCGGTCACGGCAACCCGGGTAGGTCCGGGCCCCGCCGGGCGGGCGGCCACCGGCGATGTAGTACTTCAGCCGGTCGGCGTGCATGTTCGACCCGTACGCCGCATACCAGACCAGACCTTTGGTGCCCGCATTGTCAGCCAGAGGCTCCGCTCGGCGGGCGTGGGTGGCTGGTGGCGCGGACACAGTCTGAGCGTCGCTGCTGATGGCCTGTCGGGCGCTATCCATCTGGTGCGACGGTAGCTGCTGGTAGACCTTGTTGTAAGCGGCCATCAGACCTCCATTTCGTACACGATCAGGTGGCGGTCGCCGGGGGCAATGGTGACCATGGCGCGGACCGGGGCCGTGGCTCCGTACCCGATGCGGACATGTTGGATCACGGGGGTGCCCACCGGGAGTTGGAGAATGTCGGTTTCCTCGGGCGTGGGCATCCGCGTGCTGATCTCATCGCGGACGCTGGTCTGGGGATGGCCGATGTGGCGTAGCACGCCGCCGGGGACCGACAGTTCCCGGTCTTCGTCCAGCAGCGTTCCCCGGGCGATCGTGCCGGGGAAGTAGCTGGTGGAGAGCTGGAACGGTTCGTCGTCGACCCAGCGGACGCGGGCTCGCTTGACGACCTCGTCGCCGGACATGATCCGCAGCCACTCTGCGATCTGCGGTTCAGCCGGCTCCACGGTCTTGACGATCGTCTCGCGGGGCTCGCGGCCAGCGTCCTTGATCGCAATGGCCCAGTCGTCCAGTGCGTGGGAATCGCGGCGGCGGCCACGCTCGAACTCGGACAGATTCCAGGTGATGCGCCGGATGGCTCGTACCCGGCGACGACCGCCCTGTTCACCGATGACGAGGCCCTCGGTCTTGAGGATGTCCACTCCTGCGGTCGCCGTCTTCGGGGAGACGTTGAACCTGGCCGCGAGCTCACGGCCGGTAGGCAGTACCTGGCCAGGGCGCAGCGCGCCGGAGCGGATCTGCTCGCGGAGAGCGTCGGCGATGCCCCGGGCAGTGCCCCGGCTCGTCTGATCTGTCGCAGTCATGGACACAAGGTACCTGATGATCCGTGACTTTAGTACCTAACTCGCTCGACTTGGATGCGTTCAGGCAGCGGCGATGCCACCTTGTCACCCTTGCGGCGAAGACTTTGGTGCCGAGCCAGAAAACTTGAGTACCAAAGCGCTTGACGAGTAGTCACCAACCTGCGTACGGTTCTCAACGTCACCGAGACTTAGGTACCAAAGTTTGGGTCTTTGGTGGCACATGAGTACCACCGGCAAAACAGCGGTTGTCACCCGCCTTCGGGCGGTGGCGGTCACTTCGGTGACAAGGGGTCGATGCCCTAGCTCCCCCACGTCGGACAGCTGTACCGAATAGCAACACCGAACGACCTTTGAGCAGTGCTGCTGCACTGCCTGTCCGCCAGGACCCCCGGCAACGGGCCAGCCCTGGCGGGCGGAGAGAGCAGCAACCTCTCCCCTCTTCCCCCTCGACCTTCCCCGGGAGGCATCAGATGTCGACTTACCGCGCCCGCTCCCGCCGCACCTACGGCTGCGAGCCGATTCAGCTCAGCAAGCTCAACCCGGCCGACATCAACATGTGCCCCGGCGTCCAGCTCTCCATCGTCTGCCGTGAGTGCCACAGCTGGCACCGCGTCGTCGGTAAGACCGACCTCAAGGTGATCCAGCACGGACGCGACAACGGGGAGCGTTGCCCCGGCGGCAACCGGCAGGTCCAAGCCGACCTCACCCCGGAGCGCTGGTTCGCCAACCTCCGGCGCCAGGAGCTGGACGCGCTGCCGGCGGAGACGCGCCGCGCGGCCCGCCAGCACTACAAGCCACTGCCCGCCGTGCCCGGCCCGGTCCACCTCATGGCCACCCCCCGGCCGGCCGTCGAGCACACGGCGAGCGAGCGCACCGAGCAGTGGAAGAAGCTGCAGCCCGCCGTCAAGGACACGAACGACCGGCGGGCGGATCCGCTCAGCGGCGCCATCGGCCCGATCCGCGGCATCGAGGCCCCGAGGACCACGCTGCGTCCCGCCGCCTGATCCATCGCCAGCACGAACTGCCACGGCCGTCGCCCACCCCAGCACCACGGGGTGGGCGACGGCCGTGGCACGCCCGTACAGCAACCACCGCAGCGACACCGACCACGAGGAGATCGCGATGCCCGACACCCCCAGCCAGACGGTCGCCGAGGTCTACACCTGGTACTCGACCGTCCTGCGGGACCTGGTGCAGGACCTCATGGACGAGGCCGGCCTGGACACCGCCAGCGACACCGTCGACGACCTGTGCGGAGACCTGTGGCTGCACGCGGCGGAGCTCGCCTGCACCGGCCGCTCCTTCACCGAGCTCCTGGACACGCTGGACGTCAACGCTGAGATCCTCGTGGGCCGCCTCCACAACCGGCCGCCGGTGACTGCAACGGGCCGGCTCGACACCGCCGCCGACCCGACCGACGTCGCCGAGATCGCGACCGACGCGGTGGACCGCACCGACCATGGGCCGCTCCCCCGCCCCCGGAGCCGGTGGGTCCTCGCGCACCTGAGCACGCTGCATTCCGCCGCCTGACCCACCAACAGCACGAACGACCACGGCCGTCGCCCGACCCCGAGCACTACGGGGTGGGCGGCGGCCGTGGCTGCTCGTACAGCAGCCAGAACGCAGATGACGGCCCCGGGATTGCGCCCCGGGGCCGTCGCCGGTCGCACCACCCAACCCGTAGAAGACGAGAGGACACGACCGTGACCACCATGATGGCACTCTCCGTCGACACCACCCAGGTGAGCAGCGGCACCATCGACGACCTCTACACCCGCTACTCCTGCCGGCTCCTCGCGGCCGCGACCGAGCGGCTCGCCGCCATCAGCCCCTCCGCCGTCGAGCTCGACGAGGACGTCACCCAGGACGTGTGGACGCACGCCGTCGAGTACGGCCTGCCCGACGGCATGCGCGGCCTCGACGCCCTCCTGTTCCTCCTCGACCACATGGTCGCCCGCGCCAGCCGCCAGCGACGCGAGCACACGGCCGGCATCGCCCGCCCCGCCCGCCGCACCGCCGACCCCATCGACCTCGACGCGCTCGCCGACACCATCCGCGTTGCCCCGGCACCGGCCCGCCCGCTCTGCCCGGCCACGGCGAGCCGCGCGTTCGACGGCCTCCGCGACCTGCCGTTGGCCGGGTGATCGCGATGAGCCTCTCCGACAACGCCGCCGAGCTCCAGCGTCAGATCGCCGCCCAGCAGGCCGCCTTGGAGGCGCAGCGCGCCGCCGAGCGGCAGCTCGCCGAGCAGCTGCGCCAGCAGCAGGGAAGTGGGCAGTGACCCGCACCGACCCCACCGCCTGCCGCTCGTACGGCGGCAGTAACGGCAAGGGCAGCAAGCCCGCCGACCCGAACCCGCCGATCACCTCGAAGAAGGGCGGTGGCCGGTGAGCAGCCCCGAGGACCAGGCCCGGACGAAGCGGCAGATGGACGAACTGTTGCGCCGGGCCCGCGAGATGCACCAGCGCGCGCAGGCCGAGAAGGCCGGCGGACAGCAGCAGTAGCCAGCACCCAGCGACGACACGAGAAGGGACCGCCCGTGAGGACGACCGAGGAGTACGACGCCTGGCAGGCCGGGCTGGAGCAGATGCACCGCGACTACGAGGAGGCCGACCAGGCCGAGTACGCGGCCTACACGGACGAGCTCGACGCCCGCGACGCCCAGTCCTGACCGCATCGGTCGGTGTCGTTCGCCGCCGCGCCCCGCCCCCACCAGCACGGGAGCGGGGCGCGGCGGTGTTCGACGGTGCCCGACGCACCGTGCTCACAGAAAGGGGCCGTGATGGCCAACGAGAAGGACCCGAAGCAGCAGTCCCGTGTGCGCATCAACCTCACCGGTAAGGCCGGCGGCAAGGACGTGAGGCCGGCCTCCCGGGTCCGCATCAACCTCACCGGCAAGGCCGACAAGAAGTAGCCCGCCGGTTGTTGTCGTTCGCCGCCGCGCCCCGCCCCCACCAGCACGGGAGCGGGGCGCGGCGGTGTTCGACGGTGCCCGACGCACCGACCCGATCACGAGGAGGACCTCCGTGTTCCGTCTGATCCGCACCAGCACCTGGACGACGTTCCAGCGCCGTCTGCTCGACCTCGAGTGCGAGCTGGCGGAGGCCGTCACCATCCTCGCCGTCCAGGCCGCTGGCTGGACGCCGCCCGAGCCGCCGGTCGACGGCGACCTGCCCGCGGTCCTGCGTCACGTCGACGCCGGTGCGCGCGAGGAGGCCGTCTGCCGGGCCGCCGACTTCGCCGAGCGGAGCTTCGACCCGGACAACGTGCTCGGCCTGGCCATGACCGAGCGCTGGACCGGCTACCCCGATGGCAGCGCCGTCCACCACCTCGGCGCCGACCGATGGCTGCACTACCACCCCGGCCGCACCAAGCTCCGCACCGGCCGGGCCCACTACTTCCCGGAGTGCGAGCGGATCTGCCTGATCGGCAGCCGCAGCGCCCGGGACGTGGAGCCGGTGGCCAGCCTGCCCGCCCTGTTGGAGCTGCTCGGCGGCACCTACATCAACTATCGCGCTGGCCAGCCGGCCTGACCAGCGGGACTGGAGAGGAGACCCCAATGTTCGAGCGCTTGCGCCGCGTCATCTCCGACACCCTCACCGAGCTCCGGGGCCACCGGGAGCTCACCCGCGACATCAAGGCCCAGATCGCCGGCGGCGACCAGGAGGCCGCCGAGACCTTCCGCACCGGCACGCTGCGCGCCGCCCTCACCTGGCGCGGCTGCTGCGCCCGGGGCGAGGAGGTCGCCCGCTACGTCCGGCTGGTGATGGACGCCGACGGCACCGCCGACCGCGTCGCCTGGCTCCACCGCTGACCCGCGTTCCCCGCGCCCGTATATAGAGGAGGAGCCCGCCGTGGCTGCCCGCACCCGCACCCCCGCCCGCCGCACCAGCGCGGCCAAGCCCGCCGCCCCGACGACGAAGACCGCCCCGGCCGACACCGCCGTGCCCGCCCCCCGCGACCCGGCCGCCGAACTGGCCGCCGCTGACGCGCTGCTGGACGCGGCCCGCACCGAGGCCGAGCAGCTGCGTACCGCCGCGCAGGCCGACGCCGACCAGCTGCTCGCGCAGGCTCGCGAGCAGGTCGCCCAGGCCGAGGCGCGGGCGGAGCAGATCCGGGCCGAGGCCGACGCCGTGCTGGCCGGCGCCGAGCAGCAGGCGACGGCGGCGACCGCCGACCTGGAGCACCAGCTGGCCGGCGCCCGCGAGGAACTCGCCGACGCCATCCGGCGGCGCACCGCCGCCGAGCAGGCGGTCGCCCGCCTGACGGCGCTGACCGAGCAGCAGGTCCAGGCCGCCGAGGACACGGTGGCCCGGGCCCGCACGATCGCCGACGGCGAGCTGACCGCCGCCGAGCAGACGGTGGCCCGGCGCCGCCAGGCCGCCGAGAAGCTGCAGTCCGAGGCCGAGGCCGAGTACGACCGGATTGTGGCCGCCGGCCGCGACCGGGCGCAGCAGATCGTCGCCGAGGCCGAGCAGGTCAAGGCGCAGGCTGAGCAGGAGGCGCGGGCCACGGCGGAGCACGCCGAGCACCTGGTCGCCGAGGCCAAGCAGCGCGCCGAGCACTTGGTCGCCGTGGCCGAGGCCGACGCGAAGGAGCGGCGGGAGACCGCGGCCCGGATGCGCGAGGAGGCCGAGACCGAGGCCGCCGAGCTGCGCGAGCAGGCCCGCAGCGAGGTCGACGAGGCGAAGGAGGCGGCCGCCCGGCTGCTCGACGACGCCCGCGGCCGCGTCGCGGACCTGACCGCCGAGGCCGAGACCGAGGCGGAGCAGCGCCGCGCGGAGGCGGACCAGGTCCTGGACGCTGCCCGCGCGCAGGCCGAGGAGGACGTCGCCGAGGTGATGGCCCGGGCGCAGGCCCAGGCGTCCGGCGTGGTCGCGAAGGCCGAGACGGAGGCCAAGGAGCACCGGGCGCAGGCCAAGACGGAGGCCGACGCGGCGGTGGCCCGGGCCGAGCAGCGGGTGCGCGAGGTGCTGGCCGAGGGCGCTCGTCAGCACGCCGAGGCGCAGGCCCGGGTGGACGCCTGCCGGGCGGAGGCCGCGAAGGCCGAGGAGCTGATCGAGCGCCAGCGGGTGCGGGAGGACCGCACCGACACGTGGGGACCGAAGATCGCCCTGTGGGCGACGATCACCCTCACCGCGTCCGGCGAGTTCGAGCTGGCGCAGCTGGCCGGCTGGCCGTGGTGGGTGGCGTGGGCGCTGCCGCTCGGCATCGATGTCTACGTCGTCCAGGCGTTCCGCCGGCACCGGGACGTGCCCGGCGCGCTGATCCTGATGGTGCTGGCCAACGCGACCTACCACCTGGCCAACGCCGGGCTGATCGGCGTGGTGAAGGCCGGCCCGGACAAGGGTCACGCTCTGTGGTGGCTGATCGTGGGCGTCGCCGCCATCGCCCCGTGGGTGATGTGGCGCCTCCACAAGATCACCGACAAGGGGAAGCACGGCGAGAACGGCGGCGGTGAAACCGCCCCGGCCGCCGGGGTCCGTGAGAGCGCGGAAGTCGCCGGGGCCGCTCTCACCGAGCCGGGCGCAGCGGTTTCACCGCTCTCACCGGTCGACCCGTTCGACCCGCGAGAGCCCGGCATCTCCGAAACCGACCCGGCTGAAAGCTGGAACGGTGAGAACGGCCGTCCGATGAGGCTCGTTGAAAGCGGCCCGACCGCCGCTGAAAACGCCAGGTCGGACCGTGAAAGCGGCCGTGAAAACGGACGCGGCGCAGCGCTGGTCAAGCGCGGCGGTGAAAGCGGAAAGCGCCCCTCCGCCAGCGAGGCGGAGATCGAGGCTCAGGTCACCTCGCTGGTGACTCTCATGATCCGCCGTCAGGGCGCGGACACGGTTTCACTCGACGAGGCGATCAAGCTCACCGGCAAGAGCCAGGCCACCGCCTGGCGCCGCCTTGAAACCGCCCGCGAGCGCTACGCGCAGACCGGCTGAGAACCGGACCGCTTCCACCGCTGCCAGCAGCGCGGCGAACGGGTCGCGGCCCAGCGCAGCCAGTCACGGAGAGCAACACCACGTCGGTCTCTCCGGTGGCCACCAGGGCGCGGGATTCGCCCTGGTGACCGCCGAAGGTGCCGAGGCACCGAGCACCACCCTATGACCCGTGCATCCGGCCGGAGCCCGGGTCGACACCTTCCCCCTCAGCGTGTGAAAGGACGGCCACCGTGGCCTACGACGACGACACCAACGACTTCGGATGGAAGTCCGACCAGCTGCTCGCCCCCGGCGGGATGGCCATGTACACCGACCAGATCCGGGCCATCTTCCGCGACCACCGGGACGACTTCCGCGCCTTGGCCAACGACCTCCAGGGCGACCTCAAGCACAACCCGCCCGCCGGCGACAACAAGCTCCAGGCCGGCTACCACGCCTGGAAGACCGCCCGGCTGCTCCACCAGATGGAGGGCCACGCGCAGGCGATCATCACCCTGGCCGCGAAGCTGCGCGCCACCTACCAGGACATCTACGTCGAGCTGCCTAAGCGGCGTGAGGCGAAGGCCGAGGCCAAGGCGCTGGAGAAGTCCGGCCGGGGCGCGCAGGTGGCCCGTACCGCGGGCAACGTCAACGACCTGGTCCGCCAGATGGCGGCCCACGCCACCGGGCAGGGCGGCGAGCAGGCCGGGCAGCCGGCGGCGGGTGTGCCCGCGCAGCCCGCCTACCCGCCGGTCTTCGACATGTTCAAGACGGGCACCGGCCAGTGAGCGGCACGGCGCTCGACAAGGCGGCGCGCCAGGCGGTGGAGCGCCGCCTGGCGAACCTGACGAAGTTCTACAAGGACCGCCAGGACGCCGCGAAGAGCGACCAGGAGCTCGCCGCAGTGGTGCTCGACCGGGCCCGCGCGATCGCGAAATTCGCCGAGAAGAACGGCGATCCGACCAAGTGGTACGCGCTCGCCCAGTACCTCGACGCCTGGTGCAACCAGCACGGAGGGTGACCGGGGCGGGCCCCGAAATCATCATCATCACCGGCTCCGCGAGCTCATCACGGGGCCCCAAGGCCCGCGCGCGACGCGCGCGCGCGAGGTTCCCAGACCAGTGACTGACTGTCAACATCGAGAGGAGGGCGAGTTGAGCGACTCCGACGACGGAAACGTGGTCACCCTGCACCCCCGGATCGGTCTGCGCCCGCCCATCGGGCCGACCCCGAACACCCCCGCGCCGGCACCTCCCCCGGCGCTCGCGGCACCCGCTGCCCCGGCCGCGCCGCCCTCCTTCCCCCAGGTCCGCCACCGCCGTGCGGCGGCCCCGGCCGTCCTTCCGGCGACCCTGCCGGAGAGCACCGCCGGGGGCGGGGAGACGGCCGTCGCCACCCCCTCCGCCTCCCCCGCGCCGGGCGGGGGAGGCGGCCCGGCCCCGGTCCGCGACACGGTCGCACTGTCGATGGTCACCTTCGCCGCCATCGCCCTCGCGGCGGCCCGCGGCACGGCCGGCGTCGCGTCCTGGATCAAGGCCCGAGCCGGCCAGGTGAAGGAGGCGGTGGCGGAGAAGGCGAAGGACGCCAAGGCCGCCAAGTCCTCCACCACGGCGGGCGGCGGCCGGGTCCAGTCCGGCCCGGAGTGGGGCCAGCAGGCCCGCCAGCGCCAAGGCACCGCCGGAGGTTCCGGCGGTGGTGGCCGTTCCGGCGGCAGCGGCGGCCAGGCCGGCCGCGGCTCCGCCCAGGTACCCGCCACGTTCCGCTCCAGCCAGACCGGCCCCGGCAAGGGCGGCGACCGGCTCGGCGCGCAGCAGCGCGGCCCGGGCGGCAAGACGGGAGGCGGCCCGGACCGGCCGAGGCCGGACGCCAGCCTGGCGACACGGGCCGGCCGCTCGCCCGGCCGGGGCCGCGGCCTGGCGGACCGCCAGCGCGACGAGACCGGTGCCACGCCGGACCGGTCGAAGCGCAAGAAGGACAAGGACGGCAGGAACACCGACGGCAAGTCCGGCGCCAACGGGAAGGACAGCACCGGCTCGGGCGGGTCGTCCGGTTCCAAGAAGGGCGCCGGCTCCGGCGGCTCGGCGGCGGGCGGCTCCACCGCTGGGTCGAAGAAGAGCTCCGGCGGCTCGTCCAGCACCGGCTCGGGCGGGTCGTCCGGTTCCAAGAAGGGCGGGGGCTCGGGCGGTTCCACCAGCGGCAGCAAGAAGCGCGGCACCGGCAGCGGGTCGGGCTCGGAGCCGGGGCGGCGCACCACGCTGGGCGAGGCGATCAGCGAAGAGGCCGAGCGGCGCCTCGACAAGCGCCGCAAGAACCACACGCCGGTCTGGCGCGCGCCGAAGAAGCGCAAGCCCAAGTCCAAGAAGAAGAAGGAGGAGAAGAAGCCGACGGCGGCCACCGGGTCCGGCACGCCGAAGATGACGACGGCCAGCTCCACCAAGGCCGGGGTGAAGCCGCCGACCAAGGGCAAGGCGCCCGGCGCCTCGACGACCAAGGCGACCACCGCGAAGGCGAAGAAGACCAAGACCGCCAGGTCGGGCAAAGGCCCGGGGGTGTACGTGAAGCGGGCAGCGGCGAAGGCCAAGGCCGCCTGGGCCAAGCGGCCGAAGCGCGGGGCCAAGGGCCCGGCCTCCGGTCCGGCCGCAGGCGGCCCGTCCGCGACGGGAACCGCGTCCGCGAAGGCCGGGACGCGGGCCCGCTGGGAGCGCACCAACGCCCGCACCTCCGCCACCGGCTCCACGGCGGGCGCCAGGTCGTCGGGCACGTGGACCGGGACGGGGCCCTCGGCCCACCGGGGCCGGGCGACCCGGCCGCCCGGGATGGTCCACGAGACCACGATCACCCTGGAGCGCATCCCCAAGCAGCCCCCGCCGCCCGACCCGCCCGCCGCCCTCCCCGCCTCCACCGGGTCCGCCCCGGTGACCGGCGGGGGCGGCCCGACCACCGCCGTGAGGAACCACATGACCGCATCCGTCGAGGTTTACGCGCCGTCGGCCGACTCCGAACTGAACATCTACGACCTGGTGGAGGCCGACGAGGCCGCCGCCGAGGAGATCCTCGACCGCGTCGACGAGGCGAAGGAAGCCGCGTCGGCGTGCGAGGACCTGGAGCACCACCTGGAGAACCTCAAGGCCCAGGTGATGCAGTTGAAGATCCCCGGCCGCCTGCTCGGCTACTGCAACCGGCTGCTGGAGAAGGCCGGCCGGGTCAAGAGCGAGGCCGAGGCCCTGGCCGCCGCCCTGCCGGCCGCGTCCGAGGCCATCAAGACCGCCGCCGACAACGCGGCTGCCAAGCACCGGCGGCCCGCCGACGTCACCCGTGACCACGGCTACGCCGCTCCGGCCGAGACCGACTACCACAAGGAGTAGAGCGCGTGTCCGACCTGCTGCCCGCTACCCGCCAGGCCGTCGGCGCCGCCGTCGAGGTCGTCGCCGACGGCGTCCGCTACGGCATCCTGATCGCCCGCCTCGCCAAGGCGGGCCTGGCCCTGCGCCACATGGCCGCCCTGGCCAAGTCCACGTTCGAGTACGTCGGCGACTGCGCCGCGTCCGTCGACCAGCTCGCCGAGATGGCCTCCGGCATGGACGTCGACGCCGGCACCGTCGCCGAGCACCACGAGGCCGCGAACATCATGCGCGGCGCGCTCGCCAACGCCACCACCATGGCCCAGGAGTGCGAGGAGATGTCGTCGCTGTTCGACGAGGCCTCCGCCGCGCACCAGGCCGACTACGGCGCCGTCGCCGAGGCGTTCCAGAACATGCCCGTCGAACCGGCCAACCGCGAGTTCTACGCCAACCGCTGACCCGCCCTCACCGCCCCGCCCGCTGCCCGGCACCGCGTACCTGCGGTGCCGGGCAGCGCCGCACCCGCACCCGGAAGGACCGCCCCCGTGGCCCGCGACAGCCGCGACACCACCAAGCCGCAGACCCTGCCCGCCCGCCTGCTGGCCGCCCTCGTCGTCACCGCCGGCGCCGTGTGGCTGCTCGGCGAGCTCTACGCCCGCCTCACCCACTGAGAGGAGAACCCGCCGTGCCGAAGCTCGACCGGGCCCGCCACCTCGCGGGCCGCGCCGCCACCGCGGCCGGGGCCGCAGCCCTGACCGCCAGCATCTTCACCCCGCACGTGCTGCCCGTCGCGACCCCGGTCGTCCTCGGCACCACCGCCTTGTCCGCCGCCGTCTCCATCCAGCCCTGGCGGCGCAGCACCCCCGGCGTCCTCAGCGCCCTGTACGCGACGCCGTCCGCGATCCTGCTCGGCGAGATGGTCGCCTTCCGGATCATCCCGGGCGTGCACTGGGGCGAGGGACTGGCCGTCGCCGTCTGGGCGGGCGTCACCTGGTGGCAGCGCCCCTCCCACCTGGCCCGCGAACTGGTCCGCCCCAGCGCCGCCGTCCCGGCCACCCCGGACTACCGGCCGCAAGACCTGGTGCCCACCACGCCGGCGGAGCACCTGGTGTGCTCCTGGGCGCAGTGGGCGCAGATGGACCGGTCCCCGGCAGCTGGCACCTTCCTCGAGCACGCGGCGGTCGAGGGCCGCACCGAATGGCGGGCGCAGATCGTCGCCGAAGGCGGCCGCCCGGTACCGGACATCCCGATCGCCGCGATCTCGGCGATCACCAACATCCCCGAGGAGTTCATCTCCATCAAGCCGGTGAAGGGCCACGGCGCCGGCCGCCGCCAGCTGGTCGTCACCGAGCGCACCGGCGCCGACGTCGCCCAGCAGGAGATGGACCCGTTCACCCGCTGGGAGAAGGAGATCGCCCCCGGCGCCATGCCCCACTCCCAGCTGATCGCCATCCGGCGAGGCAACACCAAGACCGGCGAGATGGAAGAGGTGCTGCGCCCCGAATGACCACCACCATGGCCCCGGCGCCGCTCGGCCTGGACGTCGACGTCATGGAGCTGGAGGTCCAGGTCCCTCCCGGCAAGCTCCTCACCTACGATCTGCGGGCCCTGGCCTCCTCCCTGGAGATCCTCGACACCTCCTGCATGGCGGTCGAGACGGACGGCCTCACCCGCGCCCTGGTCACCATCTACCGCGACCCGCCGCTGGAGAAGCTGGAGCCGGTCCGCGGCGAAGACCTGGTGATCGACGCGCAGGGCTGGCTGACCGTGGGCCGCTACCACGACGGCCAGCCCGCCCAGATCCGCCTCTACGTCCCCGGCTCCGGGGCGCAGCGCGGCGCCCTGTTCGGCACCACCGGCGCCGGCAAGTCCCGCGCGCTGCAGCTGATCCTGGCCGCCGAGAAGCGCTCCGGGATCGTGTCCTGGCTCGCCGACCTCAAGGGCGGGCAGTCGGTCCCGGAGGCCGCCGGTCAAGTCGACTGGCGGGTCACCACCCAGGAGGGCCTGCTCGCGATGCTCCAGGCGGCGGTGCGCGTCGCCGAGGAGCGGATGCGCCGCTACGCCGCGATGGGCCGCAGCTCGTTCATCATCAACCGGCCGGACCCGCTGCTGAGCGTGCGGATCGACGAGGCGAACCGGGCGCTGGAGAAGGGCGCGCCGTACCGGGACAAGGTCGCGGCTCTGATCAAGGAGCTCGGCCGCACCGGCCGCTCGGTCGGCGTCGGCATCTCCATCGCCGCGCAGGCCTCGCACGTGGACGAGCTCGGCGGCTCCGACACCCTGCGCGGCATGCTCAAGGAAGGCGAGACCATCCTGCTGCGCTGGTCCAGCTCGATGATGCAGTCACTCGTCTCCGACGGCCTGCTGCCCCCGGGCACGCACATCGTCCCCATCCCCAAGCGCAGCGGGCCGCCGCTGCTGCGCTCCCGGTTCGCCTCCGCCCGCGGCATGGTCAAGCCCAAGCCCGGAGGCAACACCGGCGGCATGGCCTATCTCCTCGGCTCCGACCGGCCGACCGCGATGATGCGGTTCTTCCCGGTCGGCTCCATGCACGAGGTCGAGGGCCTGGACCCGCTCATCCTCGACCTGTACGGGCCGGGCGAGCCCGCCCACCTGGAGGCCACCTCGCACGAGGCCGCCGGCGCCGCGTACCTGACCCGCGACGGCGACGGCCCCGCCCACCTGGTCGAGGCCGCGAAGGAGGAGACGAAGCGCCTGGCCGAGCAGGCCGCCGCCGAGCAGAAGAACGCCAGCACCGGCAAGGCGACCGTCGCCGCCCGCATCGTCCGCGCCCTGGAGGACGCCGACGAGGACGAGGACGGCCAGCAGGCGCTCGACTTCGACGAGCTGTTCGCCGCCGTCAACGCCGACGGCGGCAAGCCCGTCGGCGCCCCGGTCCTGCGCAACAACCTCACCGCCCTCGCCAAGGCCGACCGGCTCGTCGCCCTCGGCGCCGGCCGCTACACCCTGCCCAGCTGACACCCCGCCACCCCGGTCCGGGGCAGCCCGACGCGGCTGCCCCGGACCCGTCCTGCCCTGGAGCCCCCGTGGTCGTCTCCGCGTCCCTCGCCTTCGTCTTCGGCATCATCACCGTCTTCCTCTACCGCAGCGGAGCCGTCCGCATCCTCTCCGGCCTGACCCTCATCCTGTTCGGCTTCACCCTCGCCAGCACCGGCCTGGGCCCGACCATCAGCCAGCTCCTCACCGGCCTGGTCCACCTCATCGGCAGCATCCGCGTCTGACCACCCACCACCACCGTCCGGAAGGAACCGCCGTGAACACCCGCCCCGCCCACATCCCGCTCATCACCGGCCAGGTCAGCTCCATCGAGCTGTTCCTCGCCCAGGCATCCCTCGACCCGCGCGTACGGCTCCACCCGGCCGGCACCGTCGAGGACGCCCTCACCACGCTCGCCGCCCACCGGGCCCTGATGGAGCCGCGGCTCCTCAGGGCCCTGCCCGCCGCGCCCCGGCGCCCCGAGCTGCTGCCCGGCCCGCCCCGCCAGCTCGTCTTCGTCGCCGACGAGGCCGCGCTCCTGTTCGGCCAGCCGCGCACCGGCAAGCACTCCCCCGAGGCGTTCCGCCTGATCCGCGAGATCCTCGCCGCCGGCCGTACCACCGGCCTCCCCGACTGACCATCCTCGCCACCTCGACCGTGCCCGCCGCCCACCACAGGGCGGCGGGCACGACCCGTCTACCGAAGGGACACCACACGTCGTGACCTCCGCCGCCGCACTCGCCCGCTACGCCGACCTGACCCGCCAGCACGAGGAGACCGCCCAGCTCGCCGACCTGGCGCCCCGCCCGCCGGCCGACCAGCTCATCGACACCGCCACCGGCACCGTCGCCATCGGCCGCTACGCCGACGGCACCGTGGCCCGGGTGCCGCTGTGGAACAGCAACGGCGCCGTGCACCTGCACATCAGCGCCCGCGCCGGTGCCGGGTCCAGCACGCTGATCGACCACCTGGTCGCCGCCGAGCACGCCTGCCCGCTCACCGAGCCGTGGGTCGCCGACCCCTACGGCGCCCGCCCGGGCCTGGCCGCCCGTACCGCCACCGCCAAGGCCGACACCATCACCCTGCTGCGCGAAGCGGTCGGCCTGCTGCGCGGCCGCCTGGGCGACCCCAGCGACAGCACGGCCTACTCCCCCACCCCCGACCGGCCGCTGATCACCATCACCCTCGGCGACTGGCCCCACCTGTCCACCAACGAGGAGACGGTGGGCCTGGCCGAGGAGATCGCCCGCACCGGCCGCCTGGCCGGGTTCAGCCTGCGCATCGAGACCTGGGGCGTGGTGTTCCAGCCCCCGCTCCCGCTGACCACCACCGCCCTGCGGCACGCCCACCAGGTCACCATGACCGCCCGCCTCACCCCGGGCCTGGGCACCCACGCCCCCCACCCGGCCGCCCCCGCCCGCCTGTTCCGCACCTGGACCCCCGAGCAGTAGCCCGCCCGCTCCCGGCCTCTCCGGGGGCCGCCGGACCCGGCCCGGGTGTCGGGCGGGTCCGGCGGCCCCAGAAGGCGCCGCGGCGCCCCCGCCCTCATCCCCCGAAGGAGACCGCCATGCCCGGCACCGACACCCCGAACAACGACTCGCAGGTCATCCTCCTGGAGCGCGGCTACGTGCCGACGAACATGGACGGGCAGATCGTCGCCGTGCCGCTGGGCCCGGACTGCGGGGACGCCACGTGCGTGCCCGCGCTCGTCGACGGCCAGGCCGTCGCCGTGCCCGTCTTCGACGTCAGCGCCCACCTGGACGCCATGGCCGCCCGCCTGGCCGACCACCGCCGCGCCATCGACGCCCAGGCCCCCGTCCCCGCGGCCGCCCAGCCCGTCGACCCGGGCCTGTCCCTCGCGGTGCGCCAGTACGTCCTGTACGGCTCCATCGCCTCCCTGGCCGCCGGCGGCGCGGTCTGGATGCTGGGCGCGGCCGTCGCCGAGGTCGCCCCGCACGCCAGCCAGCTCGGCGAACTCCTCAAGTGGGCCGCCATCCTCGTCGCCGCCGTAGTGCTCGGCGTCGCCGGCCTGCTCGGCAAGCTCCGCTCGGTCGCCTCCGGCTCCGTGTCCGGGACGGGCGCCAGCGCCAGCGGCGACGGCGCGTCCGCGACCGGCACCGTGCTCGCCCTGGTCCACCGCACCCACCAGACCCACATCGGCCGCCAGTCCGCCGGGTGGCGCGGCTCCATCACCAACAACATCGGCTGAAAGGGACAGACATGACCGACCCGACCGGCCCGCGCCGCTTCCGCGTGCACACCGACGGGTGCGAGCCCCAGGACTGCACGCTCCACCCCGACGGCCGCATGACCATGGAGCTCGGCGGCCGAACCCTCGTCAGCTGGCTCTCACTGGAGGACATGCTGGAGATGAACTGGGCGGACTCCCGCATCGAATGGGATCCGGAGCCCGCTACCCCGGACACCTCGGCCGCCGTGACGCCCGCCGCGCAGGCCCTTCCGATGTTCTGACCGGCCGTCCGGCCTCGCCTCCGGCCGCCCCGCGCCCGCCCCGCCGACCCAGGCCGGGCGGGCGCGGCGCGTCCGGGGACGGGCCCGGCCGACCGGCCGGAACCGCCCGACGAGAGGGACCGCACCATGCAGCAGCCCGCCGCCCACTCCGCCACCACCCCGGCCTCCGCCAAGCCGGCCCGCGGCACCTACGTCCTGTTCCGCGACATGGACCGCTACCTGACCGGCAACCCCGACCACACCCAGATCTGCAAGGTCCTGGCCGACAGCCACTACCTCGAGGACAAGGCCGACCTGCTCGTGCTGGCCACCCAGGAAGTCATCCGCTTCGCCCCGGTCGTCTTCATGCGGCCGCTCCACCCGGCCGAGCTGATGCACGACATCGACACCGCGCCCCTGGACGCCCTCGGCGACGGCCGGCTGATGACCGCCGCCGGCGCCTGGCTCGCCGCCCAGGCCCGGCAGACCAAGACCAACGCCCCCGCCGCCCTGCCCGCCGTCCACGACTGACGCCGACCCAACCGCGCCGCTGCCCGCCCCACCGGATCCCCGGCCGGGGCGGGCAGCGGCGCACCGACCACCTCCGATCCGCAGCCGGCACCGACGCCCACCCAGCAGACAAGGAGACCCTGGCCGTGCGCGCATCCGACCTCGACCCCTCCGGTGAGCACCACGGCGGCCTGCCGACCTGGCCCTGGCGCTACGCCGACCCCGGCCTGCACACCCGCCGCCAGCTGCGCGCCCTGGGCCTTCGCCCCGGCGGCCAGGAACCCGCCGCGCAGGTCGTCTGCCGCAAGGGCCGCCGGATCGCCTACCTCTACCGGATCGACCAGGCCCTGCCCGTACGGCCGATGACGCCGGGCCGCGCCGCCGCCCTCGACCGCGCGATGGCCGCACGCCAGACCTGCCCGCTGTGCCGCACCCGCTACGACGCATGCCTCCCGCTCAAGACCCTCGGCTCCTGCGTGCCGTGCAGCGAGCTTTCCGACGACGAGCGCGACCAACTCGCCGCCCTCACCAGCGCCTGACCCACCGCCACCGTCCTGGAGGACACCGTGAAGCTCCGCGTCTTCGCCGCTCCGCTCGCCGAGGCCGTCGCCTTCGCCGCCCGCGCCCTGCCCACCCGCCCCCCGGTCCCGGTCCTCGCCGGCATCCTGCTGCGCACCGACGAGAGCGGCCTGCACCTGGCGGCGTTCGACTACGAGACTGCGGCGACCACCCGCGTGGACGCGGAGATCGCCGACGACGGCACCACGCTGGTCTCCGGCCGCCTCCTCAACGAGATCTGCAAGACCCTCCCGAAGGCGGCCGAGGTCGACATCGAGCTGTCCGGCTCCCGGCTGCTCGTCACCTCCGGCACCGCGCGCTTCACCCTGCCGACCCTGCCGGTCGAGGAGTACCCGCAGCTGCCCGGCGTGCCGGACACCGTGCTCACCGTCCAGGCCGACACGCTCGCCGACGCCGTCGCCCAGGTCGCCGTCGCCGCGAGCACCGAGGAGAGCCTGCCGGTGCTGACCGCCGTGCAGCTGCTCCTGGAAGATGACCGGATCACCCTGGCCGCCACCGACCGCTACCGCTTCGCCGTACGCGAGCTGACCGTCCAGCCCACCGGCACTCTCCCGGCCGTGAAGCCCAAGACCGGCAAGAAGAAGGACGAGGCCGACGACGGCGCCGTCCTCATCCCGGCAAAGTTCCTCGCCGAGGCCACCCGCGCGATGACCGGCGAGCACCCGGTCGCCGTCGGCTGGTCGGACGGCCAGCTCACCCTCACCACCGCCGGCTCCTCCATCGGCACCCGGCTCCTCGACGGCGACTTCCCGCGCCACCGCGGCGTGTTCCCCACCCCCGCCGACGCCGAGCTGACCGTCACCGTCCCCACCGACGAGGCGCTGGCCGCGCTCAAGCGCGTCGCCCTGGTCGCCTCCGACAAGACCCCGGTCCGCCTGACCGTCACCGACGACGGACAGCAGCTGCTCCTGGAAGCCGGGCACGGCGACGACGCCCACGCCGTCGACCGCATCCCCTGCAACACCACCGGCCACCTCGACGGCGCCACGATCGCGTTCAACCCCGGCTACCTCGCCGACGCCCTCAAGGCGCTCACCGCCCCCGAGGCCCGCCTGCACGCCACGTCGGCCACCAAGCCCGCCCTGCTCACCGGGCACTCCGGCGAACTCGCCGACACCGACTACCAGCACCTGCTGATGCCGATCCGCCTCAACGGCTGATCCCACCCGACCCGCCCGCCCCGCACCGCCGGGGCGGGCCCCGGCACCAACTCCAGGCACACCAACCCGAACAGGAGCAGCACCCCGTGAACGAGTACACCGAGCCCACCGCCCCCCAGGAGCAGCCGAGCACCAGCGTCCGCGAGGCCGCCGGCCGCCGGGTCCGCGCCCTGACCGCACCGGGTGGCTGGCTCGACCGGCGCCGCCGCGAGCTGGCGGCCGGCTTCGACGACTTCGGCGGCGCCGAGCCGTGGGTGCGCGCCCTGGCCTACCTGGTCGCCATCGCCCTCGCCGTCCTGGTGGTGGGAACGGTCGGCGGCATCCTGCTCAACGCGGCCGCCGCCGTGATCGACGCCGTGCACCTGCCCCACGACCTGCCCGCCGGCGGCGACGGCCTGCGCATCGCCGTCACCGGCCCCATCCACGCCTACCTCATCGCCCACCAGGCCTACCCGCTCACCCCGGCCACCGCCTACGGCCTGTGGAAGACCCTGGGCCTGCTCGCCGCGCTGCTCGCCTTCATCACCCGCAGCGCCGTCGCCCGCGCCAGCTGGACGGCCTGGTCGGCCGCCACGCTCGCCATGATCTGGTCCGCCGCCCCCGAGAACGGGCGCCCGGTCGCCGTCGGCCTGGCCGCCGCGGCCATCGCGCTTCTCTCCCTGTTCGCCCTGCGCGGCATCTCGTTCAGCCTGCGCCCGATGGTGATCAACCGCACCGAGGTTCAGCCGCAGATCACCGTCCAGGCCCCCGAGCCCAGGATGCCCCGGCCCCGGCCGGCCGTCCCCGCGCCGGGCTCGCCCTTCGACCAGCACTGACCCTTCCGGTCGAGCCGGTGCCCCAGCGCACCGGCCCGACCGTCCCATCCCCGTCCTGTCCTGCCGACCGAGAGGCACCCGCCGTGGCCCTGGCCATCTCCCGCGACGCACAGATCGCGGCCCTGTACGAGAAGCTCCACCACCGCTCGGCGATCCTGTCCGGCCTCACCCCCGGCAGCAAAGCCCACGCCGGAATCCAGGCCGAATGCGACGCCATCCACGCCGAGATACGGCGCCTGGAGTCCACCACCAGCATCTCGCCGAAGGCCGTCCTCATCGGGCTCGCCGTGATCCTGCTGCTCATCTGGAGCGCCGTCCACTGACGTCCGGGCACTGACGCTGCCCACCACCGCGCCCGCCGCCCCCGAGCCATCCAGGCCGGGACGGCGGGCGCCGTGGTGCGCGGCGCGGCCGCCCGGCCGGACCCCACCGCATGCACACCGGAGGACCAATGCCGACCAGCCCCGACCCAGCCGCCCCGCAGTACCGGGCGAACCTCTCCGACCTCGAGCCGCTCGCCGCCCGGTGGGCCGCCAAGCGCGACGGCCGCCCCCTGCCGCCCCTGGACCAGGCCACCCGCCAGGCCCTCATCCGCCTCTACACCGAAGCCGCCGCCCGGGGCGCCAGCATCAACCCCGAGGCCGCCGCCCTCGCCCAGGCCGAGGCCGACAAGCTGCGCGCCGGACTGGACTGACCGCACCCGGACGCTGCCCACCACCGCGCCCCGCCCCCGAGCCAGTCAGACACGCCCGCCCGACCATCGCCGGCTGACCAGACACGAACCCCCGCACGAACGAAGGAGAAGGATGAGCAGCACCCTGACCGTGGAGCAGCAGCTGCAGCTGGCCGTCGAGTTCCGCGTGCCGATCCCCCAGGGCCCGGTCGGCGGGTACGGCGAGGTCGTCGTGCGCCGCGACGAGACCGGCACCGGGTGGGCGGTGACCGACGGCGCCCTGGTCGGTCTGCGCGCCTGGATCGAGGGCGAAGACGGCGGCTGGCGGCCCGTCTGGGACATCGGCCGCGCCGCCGCCTACCAGCACACCCGCGAGTACGCCCTCGCGCTCGCCCACCAGGTCGCCGAGATCGAGGCCGCCAACTACCAGGCGCTGCTCGCGGTCGTCGCCGACCCCCTCGCCCACGCCCGGGCCAGGCGGTACACGATCACCTGCCCGCGCTGCCACACACCCGGCGCCGAGGAGTACGGCGAACCGGCCCGTGACAGCGACGACTTCGCCGACTGCGCCCGCTGCCACTCCTGTGGCCTGGAGTGGGCGCTCGACCCCGGAGCCGACGCCTCCTGCACCACCTGCGGCGGCAGCGGCATCCCCGGGGCCGGTCCCATCGGTCGGCGCACCCCCGGCGGTTGGGAGCCCGCTCCGACGTGCGGGTGCCGCGAGCAGCACGAAGAAGCCGGGCACTGACGCTGCCCACCACCGCACCCCCGCCCGCCGAGCCGCTCCAGGCCCGGCGGGCGGGGGCGCTCCTGCCTGCCCACGAAGAGAGGAACCCCGTGCTCGCCGCCGCCACGTTCGCAGTCGTCTTCATCGCCCTCTACGCCGGCCACCAGGTCGGTGACCACTGGGTCCAGAGCTCGTGCCAGTCAGCCCACAAGGGGATGCCGGGCCGGGTCGGCCGCTGGGCCTGCACCAAGCACGGCTGCTGCTCCCGGCCGCCCTGGTCCTCGACCTTCACCTCACCACGGCGGGCCTGCTGCTCGGCCTGGCCGTCGACGCAGGAACCCACTGGTGGGCCGACAGGCGGACCACATTGGCCTGGCACTGGCCCGGGTCGCCAACAAGACCGAGTTCATGAGCCTGGGCACCCCCGCGCACAAGCACCACCCCGTCGACGCCAAGGGCCTGTACGCCCCGACCCTGGGCACCGGCGCCCACGCCTTCGGCCTTCTCTGCACCAACGTCGGGTCAGGTCAGCTCAACGAATCGGTGGACGCGAAAGGACGTGAGGCGGTCGGGCTCGATGCTTGCCGAGTCCACTCGGTAGCTGCCGGCGCCGAGTTCGAGAACAGTGCTGTCCGTGAGTGTCCCGACCTCGGTGCCGAAGTAGGCGGCGTCGAACATGACGAGCTCGCCCGTGGTTTTCAGTACGGGTCCTTCTTCCCACTCGGCGGTGGGAAGGCCGGCCAGGACGATGTCAGCGACGCCTTCCTCGCTTTCTGCGTAGCACCAGCGGACGAGAACTCGGTGCTCGGGAAGGTAGGCGGTGGAGAGCGGTTCATCCCCGAGGACGAGCGCCTCGACGTCACCAGGGAGAGCGAGGACACCGACCAGTTCCACCACCTCGCAGGCCCGGTCGTAGTCGCCCTCCGTTCCCGACCAGTGCGACAGAGCATCGCGTGGAACCACGATGAACGGGCCGCCCTCTGTCTCCAGCCACGTCAAGGACATGCCGCCTCCAGCTCCAAGATCTCCGTTCCGTCGCGACAGCGTATGCGCCGGATCGGACACCGCAGCCTCGAGCCCGTGGCGGTCGGGGGTGCACGGTGACCAGCATCGAAGAGCTGACCACGCTGGCGACATTCGGCTCGACCTGGGCCGTGCTGGCAGTCGGCCACAACGTGGCCGACCACGTCTTCGGCCAGAGTGACCACCAGGCCGCAAACAAGGGGGCGCCGACGGCCGAGGACGTGGCCGCCGGGGTGAGCCCTCGCCGGGGATGGGCCGCGTGCCTGGCCCACGTCGGCCAGTACCACCTGGTCCTTGCCGCGCTTCTCGCCCTGGTGTGGCTGTTCATCCCGCTGCCGCTGTCGATGACCGGCTTGGCCGCCGGGTTCGCCTGGTCTGCGGCCACCCATGCCGTGTTGGACCGGCGGTGGCCGGTGCGCTGGCTGCTGCAGCGCACTGGCTCGCCGGACTTCGCCGAGCTGCGGACGGCCGGGCTCAATGGAATGTATTTGGCAGATCAGGCCCTGCATTCCGTAGCACTGCTCGTCTCGGCGCTGCTGATCACACGTCTGTGACCTGGGGTTCTTGATGAGGAATCACCGGGAGTCCGAGCGAGACGGGGCCCTGACGCTGGAAGCGTCGCGCCTGCTCGCGCTTGCTCCGCAGGAAGGTGAGGGTGAGGTCGAGTCCTTCGATCTCACCCTGCCAGCCCTCGGCGGTAGCCCGATCGCGGCGTGCGAGGAGATCTTGCTCCAGTTCATCGAGCCGCGGGATCATCTTCGGGTTGACCGAGAGCATCGGGCAGCGGATGCAGGCGTGCTCGTGCGCGCAGGGCGTTCCGTAAGGCCGGCCGCAGGAGCCGAGTTCGACCCGCCGCTTGTCGAAGTGCTCCTCGAATTCCGTCCATTCCTCGGGGCTGGGCCGACGGTATTCCTCCTCGGGTCGCTCGGCGCGACGCCGGGCCAGGAACTGCTGGTAGTGGCTGATGACGTCCTCGTCGAAGACCGCGACGTAGCCGCGGGTGGTGCGGATATCGAGATGGCCGAGCAGGGCCGCGCCGATGTGGATGGGCAGGCCGTTGTTGACCAGCTCGGTGGCAAACAACCTGCGGAAATCGTGTGGGGCGAACTTCACTCCGACGAACTCCGGGTGGGTGACCTCCAGCTCCTGGCAGGCGCGGCGGATCATGCGCCAAGCCGTGGTGCTGGACATGCATCGCTGGGTGCCGCCGTGCAGGGTCTGGAACAGGTAGGGCAGTTCGTCGCTCCAGACCTTCTCGTGCAGGTCATAGCGTGCGCAGACGGGGACCGTGCCGTGCAGCTTGCGGTGGCGCCGGATGATCTGGGCGATGACGTGGAACAGCTCGGCGGACATCGGGATCACCCGTTCCCGGTCGCTCTTGGACGGGGTGATGACCAGGAGGGCGACGACCTCTCCGTTGGGCCGCTGGTATTGCCGGACGCTCAGGTGGCTCAGCTCCACCAGTTCCTCGGCCCGCAGGCCCGCCAGGCGCAGGGTCTCGACGACTGCCCACTGCCAGAACGCCTGGTTCTCCTCGAACGACAGTCGCACCAGCTCGCCGCTCCTGCGGTTGATCGCACGGACCGGCGGGCGGTTGTGGTTGATATCGTCCCGGCTCGACGTTCGCAGCCATGTGGCGCCGTCGAACTGGAACTCCTCGCCTGGGGCGACGCTCTCGGCGGCGTCCAGCAGCGCGCGCAGCCGGCCCCACGTGTCGTTGACGTGCTTGGACAGGATCGGCAGCAGGGGCTGGCGCTCGCGGGTCCGGTTGGCCATCCGCTCTTGCAGCCTGCGTCTGCGCAAGTGGAACCAGCGCAGATCGGCGTCGCTCACCGGGCAGGGTGCGACCCATGTCGCCCAGTGCTCCGGCTCGGCGACCGCCCAGGTGTGCAGGTCGAGGTAGAGGGCGCGGACCGCCATCAGCGGTCCGTCAACGTCCAGCCTCGGCTTCCCGCTCGGGAGCGTGACCAGGCGTTCCTTCCACTTGGTGAAGACCTCTTCGGACAGGCGAAGGTCTTCCTGTTCCGGGTTGATCTCCTCGATGGTCTTCCAGAACACCTTGGCCAGCAGGTGCGTGAGCTGGCGCTGGGTGGAGTAGTCCAGGCTGGCCGAGCGCCGGGTGATGTAGTCGACCAGCAGGTCGCGGACGGCGCGGTTGTCCAGCTTGTGGCGGTCGACGGCCTCCTCGACGGGCAGCTGGCCGCGGGTCACTGCGGCCCGCAGGGTGCGCGGGGCCGAGGCCGGGAACTGCCCCATGTCGTGGAGAACAGGCCAGGCCAGGGTGCCGGCGAAGGTGCCCGAACGCAGGGTCTCTCCGGACAGCCCGTGCTTGCGGCATTCGACGGCGTAGTGCAGCAGGGCCTCCGGCGTCAGACCGTCCAGATCGATGCCGAACACCGTCAACGCGCAGCAGATGTCGCGCATCGTCCGTGTCCGACGCGGCTCCGAGACGGGCAGCTGCCCGACGCGCAGGCAGAAGTCCTCAAGCTGCGGATCGTTCGCGATGCTTCGGAACCAGCGGGTGTAGCCGGAGAACCGGTTGGCGTGGAAGGAGTGCAGGGTAGGGCGGATGAGCCTGATGGCGAAGGCATGGCCTGCCCCGCTGAACAGTCGGTAGCGCAGCTTCGTGTCGTCGCCCGCGAGGTCACCGACCGGCCTGTTCAGTTCGTTCAGGCCGGACGCCTCCCATCGCTCCTGCCAAGTCACGCCCGGGAACGGCGCGATGCGCTGAAGGAACTCCCGGACATCCCGGCTTCGTCGCCACTCCTCGTTCGTGGAGGTCGCGAAGTGGCGCCCGACAGCCGCAGCCACTTCCTCAAGGGGGGCATGGCTGAAATCGCCGAGAGAACGAGGCGGCCGAGTCGGGGCCGGTGGCGGCGCCGGGACGATGGCGGTCGGCGCGAAGTTGCCGACGGGCGCTTCGGCGTCGGCCTCATGACGTCGGACTCGGTTGGTCGTGGGGCCCTTCACGGGCGCTGTCGCCGACCTTACTGCCTGGCACCGAACACCGCCTCGATGTCGTCCGCCGCGTACTGCGTCGGCCAGGACGTCGGCTGCACCGGCCGGGCGTAGTGCTCGGCGAGCTTGTCCACCAGGTCGTCCAGCCCGACCACGGTGTAGAGGGCGGTGGTGGTGATATGCGCGTGCCGCAGGATGGTCTGCACCTCCACCAGCGTCAGTTCCGGGTCCCGGGCCAGGCGGGTCGCGGCAGTGTGCCGCAGGTCGTGCAGGGTCCAGTTCGCGCCGATCGCCTCGTCCGCGCGCTGGATGATGCGTCGGGCCGCCCAGTAGGTGAGCGGCCGGCTCTCGCCCCGACGAGTGCGCCAGACCGGCATCCCGTCCGGCGGCAGTCCGGCTTCTTCCAGGTAGGCCGCGAGGTAGGCCAGAGCCTGCGGGGAAGCCGGAACCGGCTGCCTGGCCCGTGTGCCCTTGGAGATCACCCACAACTGACCCTTGGTCCAGTCGACGTCGCCCAGGCCGATGCCCAGCAGTTCCGAGGCACGGGCCCCGGAGGAGACGTAGCAGGACAGCAGGGCCCGATCCCTTGCGCAGCCCATCTGCGCGAAGAGCGCGTCCCACTGCTGTTCGGGCATCGCCCGCGGCTGCCGCACCGACACCTTCGGCCGGAGCCGGCCCCGCCTGTGCTGGGCGCGGGCCTCGATCGGGGAGCGGTGGGCCAGAGCCGTGCGGCGGGCCCGGTTCTCCGGGACCGGGTTGAGCAGCGGGCCGCGGCCGAAGTGCATGTGGAAGGCGTAGAAGCCGTGCACGGCCGAGAGGTTGTGGGCGATGGTCGCCGGCGCGTACCCAGCCTGAAGCAGCGGCTTGCCGGTCGTCGGGTTCACCGAACCAGGTTGGAAGCCGCCCCGTTTGCGTTGCCGCTGCGGATTGCGGGCCGAGCGGAGCCAACCCACCAGGGCGGCGGCCTCCGCTTCTGTCGCTTGTTCCCAGCCCACGTCCAGGGCCCACAGCACCCGGTACCAACGCAGCAGGTCGAAGCCGTAGCTGCGGCAGGTCAGCGGGCTGACATCGCCCAGCATCCGGTCCCGCAGGTAGCTGCTGACGGGGACGACCTCCCGATCGGCCGCATCCACCACCAGCCACGGCAGCGACGGCGTGGGGCCCGCAACCACAGCACCCACCCGAGGCAGCTGTGCTCGCCCGTCAATCAGATCTCGATGAAGTGAAGGAGTGTCATGCACGTCCGCATGGTCTTGAACCATCACCGCCCCGTCGAGCTCGGGCCCGAGTTGGTGCAGTCAACTGGCCAGAGTTTCCAAGTCATGTGGCTCTTCGTCGCGGCCCTCATCATCGCGGCCGCCTGACCGGGCACTGACGCTGCTCACCACCGCACCCCGCTCCCGCGCCCGCCAGGCCCGGGAGCGGGGTGCGGTGGTGGACGGCGCGGCCACCCGGCCAACGACCGGCTGAACCGACCGACCTACCCCACCGGAGAACCGTTGCCGTACGTACCCGACGTCCCGGACCTGCTGCCCCCGACCGTCACGATCTGCGGAAGCACCCGTTTCTGGGAGGCCATGACCGAAGCTGCGTTCCACGAGACCGCCGCTGGCCGGATGGTGCTCGCCCCGGCAGTCAACATGCGCGCTGCCCACCCGCTCTGGGCCGACCCGGCGGCCGCCGCCGCTCTCAAGGCCCGCCTCGACGCCCTGCACCTGGCGAAGATCAACTGCGCCGACGAGGTCCTGGTCGTCACCGACGCGAACCTCTACCTCGGCGAGTCCACCCGACGCGAGGTGCTGTTCGCCGAAGCGCTCGAGGTTCCCGTCCGGTACTGGATCGCGGGCCACGGCAGGGCCGGTACCACCACGCTCGGCACCACCACCGCCCGCGAGCGAGCCGACCGGGAGTGGAAGGCCGCCTTCGACCAGCTGACCGCCGCCAGCCCTGCCGGGCCCGACCGCGACGACCTGATCGCGCTGGCAGCCGTCGACCTCGCCGTCGCCGAACACGGCTTCCGTGCCACCGCCGACGACGCCATGGCCGCGGCCCGCGCCCACCTCGGCACCAACCTGCAGCCGAGCGACCGGCTCGCCGCCGCACTGGCCACCCGCACCGCCGGAACCTCCACCACCGACTTCCTCACCACCGTCCACCGACCCACGCCCTGACCACCCGCCGCCCGCCGAGGAGGAACCCTGATGACCGAGACCCTGCGCACCCGTGCGATCCGCGCCGCCCTCGACACCGCCGACAACATCGCCATCGCCGCCGCCGCGGCCGCCGCCGGCCTCACCACCTACCGCGCCCTCGCCGCCCGCCCCACCGAGACCCGCTTCACCCTCGCCGCGGCCGCCGCCGGCCTCGCTGCCTGCCTCGCCGACCAGGCCACCACTCAGCTCCGCCGACCGCTGCGGCACCGCCTCGGCGTCCCCGCCTACAGCTACGCCCTCGCCGCCGCAGCGCCCGCCCCGGCGCCGTCGAGGGAGCAGCTCGCCGCGGAGGTCGCCGCCGACGCCGCACACCGCGCCGCCACCGGTGCCCACGGCCTCGACCGCAGCGGCGGCAGCCTGACCGAGGCCGACAACTGGCTCGGCTCCGAGGACGGCACCGCGACGTGCGAGCTGCCCGGTGGCGCGCACCTGCTGTGCGTCCCCGCCCCCGCCGACCAATACGGCCACAGCACCCGTACCTACCTGCTCGTGCGCGACGGCGAGCGGATCCGGGTGAGCAGCATCAGCGAACTGGTCGCGCTGCTGGACGCGCCCGCCACCGACTCGGTGCAGCCCACCGACAACGACGACCAGGCCGACGACCCGTGGGCCGCCCTTGGCCGGGACCTCGCCATCGCCGAGCTCTGCCCGGGCGAGCCGTTCGACGGCGACGACCAGGCCGACGAGGACGACGTCGACCAGGAGGCCGACGCCCACTCGGCCGGCCTGCTGTAGCCGACCACCGAGGGACGCCCGTCACCCGCCAGCGCCTGACCACCCGACACCAGCCCGGCCCCGGCTCACACTCCAGCGGGCCGGGGCCAACTCGTCGAAGGGACGCACTGCTCATGCACCGACCCGTCATCGCCCCCCGCCCCGACAGCCCCGCCTCCCACGCTGTCGGCCTCGACCTGGACGGAACCCTCGCGGTGGACAACGGATGGCAGGGAGGCCGCATCGGCCTCCCCCAGCCCGGCGCGATGGACGCGCTGCGCACCCTCGCGCGCCACAGGGCGGTCTTCGTCTACACGGCCAGGCCGAGGATCTGGCTGCCCGAGGTCGCCGACTGGGTCACCTGGTACAGCGGGCTCGAGGCATTCGTTGATCCTTCTGGAGGCAGGGCGTACTGGACCACCCGTGGGCCGGTGCTCGTGACCAGCACCAAGCTCGGCGCGGCCTGCTACATCGACGACCGCGCCGTCCACCACGCCGGCAACTGGGACGACACCCTCGCCACCGTCAGCCGGGCGATCGGCCTGAGCCCGGCGTCCGTCTGACAAGCGGTACCCGAAGGGCCTGTCTCTGGCGTAGACCGCGGGGGACAGGCCCTTTTGTGTTTTTGGGCGTGGGATCACGGCCGGGGGGCGAGCTCCTGTACCGAACGGTTCATTCGACTACTGCAGCTCTGCCTTGTCCGGCCAGCAGGTCCGGTGGACCAGGGCAATGTGGCGCCAGATCAAGTGATGCGCGGTCTGACCAGTAGCGAGCGGTGGCGTAAACGCCGTTTACACCCGAGAGGGGACACAGACCGGGCGACACTTAGCGGCAGATGTGCCTAAAACCATGCGACGCCACTATGGTGACGTCATGACGTCTCAAAACTCCGGAGGCGAGCGGGAAAAGGTGGCGTCGAAGCTTCCTGCAGCCCTCCGCCAGGAACTCAAGACCCGAGCCGCGCAGCTCGGCATCGACATGCAGGACGCTGTCGCCCAAGCTGTCGAGCAGTGGCGGGCCCGGCCTGCGGACAGCAACCCGACCATCGACACGTCCGGGGCGGAGAGCTGGAATACATGGCTCCCCGTCGGCCTGTACGACACGTTCAAGAACGACTGCGCTGACCGCGGCATCTCCTTCGTACAGGGCCTCGCCCAGGCGATCCGCGTGTGGATCGACTCACACAACGTCTCCCTGACCGCGCTGGCGATCCCCAGGTACACGCGACGGATCATCGTCTGCAACCAGAAGGGCGGCGTCGGCAAAACCACCATCGCCGCTGGCACGGGCCAGGCCATAGCGCTGGGCCTGCCCGCCAGCACGGGCGCTTCGAAGCTGCCTGCGCTGCCGGGACTGCGCACCCTGCTCGTCGACTACGACCCGCAGGGCCACCTCACGTCCCAGCTCGGTGTCAAGCAGATCCCGCCGGGCGAGGAGAGTCTGGTGACGCACATGGTCGACCGCGACCGCGTCGCCGGGTCGCTGCTCGACCAAGTCGTGGCGATCGAGCCGGACCACTTCGAAGGCCGCCTCAGCCTGCTGCCTTCGAGCTTCGACGCGTTTCTGCTCGACTCCCGCCTCGGCTCCGTCCGCGGGCCCCGCGAGACCAGCCTTCAGCGTGCCCTCGCACCGCTCGAAGAGCACTTCGACGTCATCGTGATCGACGCTCCCCCGAACCTCGGCCTGGCGATGGATGCCGGCCTCTACTACGGACACCGCCGCAAGAACGAAGCGCCCGGTGCCTCTGGTGTCCTCGTGCCAGTGGAAGCGGAAGACTCCTCCGCAGACGCCTACTCCATGCTCGACAGCCAGATCCGAACCGTCAGTCTCGACTACGAGGTCGACATCGACCGACTCGGACTCGTCGTCAACAAGTTCGACAAGCGCAAGGGCTACGTCGCCACCCACTCCCTCGACAACTGGCAGTCCCTCGGCACACCGCCCGTCGTCTCCATCGTCCCCGACCTCAAGGAGCAGCGCGAGGCCGTTCACGTCAAGCAGCCGCTGCTCATGTACGCACCCACCTCCATCCAGGCACAGCGGATGCGCGAGATCCGTCGGAGGCTTTCGTGAGCATCGCTAAGAAGCTGCAGGGCGGCGGCGGGGCCTTCGGGGCGCTGGCCCAGGGCACCTCGCGCGGTGACGAGGTGCGGGCGCGCAGTGAGGCGCTGGACGCTACCGGCCGGGTGCGGCGTGCGTCGTCAGCACCGGTGTCCTCGATCGTCTTCAATCCACTTAACCCGCGGAAGACCATTGACAGCGAGTCGATCGATGAACTCGCCGAAAGCCTGACCCGTCGACAAATCGTGCCCGTCACCGTCGTGAGCCGCGGCGCGTTCCTCGACGCGCACCCGGATCAGGCCGAGGCGGTCGGCGAGGCGGACTTCGTCGCGCTCGACGGGAACCGCCGTCTGCGGGCTGCACAGCAGGCCGGGCTCAAGACCCTGCGGGTGGACCTCAACGACGAGCTGGTCTCGCGTGCCTCGGACATGGTCGAGGCGGCTCTGATCGCCAATGCCCACCGCGAGGACGTCTCGCCGTTCGAAGAGGCCCAGGCGATCGAACAGCTGCTGGACACGGTCTACGAGGGCAACCAGGCCGCCGTCGCGCGGGCGCTGGGCAAGTCCCGCGCCTGGGTGGGACAGCGACTGGCCCTGCTCCATCTCTCTCCCGAGCTCCAGGAGCAGGCTGGAGCCGGAGAGCTGGCCATCGAGGACGCACGCAGGATCGGTGCCGAAGCCCGCGCGGGGAAGATCACCCGGGCCGAGCAGCACGAGCGGGCCGAAGCTGCGAAGCTGGCGGCCGCCGAAAAGCAGGCTGCAAAGGCGGCTCGCACGGCCAACCGCGCGGATCGTTCGGCGGGGGAGACGGCGACCGAGCGCACCTCGGCACCCACTGCTGGGAACGCCGCCAGCGCTCGTGACGATGTAAACGGCGTTTACGTCCCGGGCCTTCCGGACCAGCGCGACGCCCGCACCGATGAGCGTGACCGACTTACGTCTTCGACGGCGGAGCTCTCGACCGAGACGGACCGGCAGACCCAGCAGCTGCAGGAGAGGGACAGGACGGCTACGCCGTCTGGCGGGGCCGGAGTGCCCGACTGGCGCGACCTTGAGGGGGTGGCGACCTGGCTCTGCCGCTTCCTTCAGCCCGATGAGCTGAGGGTCGTTGCCACTAAGGTGCTGGACCGGCTCGAGGAGTTCGCGTCGGAGAGTGCAGCTGGTAGGTAGCCGCTAACGAATGTTGACGGACCGACTGGGCACTGTGAAGGTGTCCAGTCCGTCCTGTTTGTGCGGCCTTGGGGCAGGGGCTCTGCCGGTGATGGTGTAAACGGCGTTTACCCAAACCGCTGCGGTCCAGCGCCTCGACCGCGCCGCGCTGGAACTGCTCCCGCGTGTAAACGGCGTTTACGCCTCAGCTCGCCGAACCAGCGCGATGCCAGCACGGACGAGGAAGAGCAGGGCAAGCATGCCGGGGGCGTCGCCTGGTGAGTCCGAGCTGCTGGAGCTGCCGGGAATTTTCCTCTCGCCGGACCGATGAGTTTAGGCGGTGGCGGCGGTCAAACCTTGGAAAGCAATGACAGCAGACCCGGGGAGACCTGAAATGTCCACCACTGCCACCGCCGTGAAGTCCAGCAAGGCCGCCGTCCGGTTGGTCTGGACGCTGCGGATCCTGCTCGCGCTCTTCTTCGCCCTGGCCAGCGCGCTGCCCAAGCTGCTCGCGCTCCCCGCCGCCACAACCGTCTTCGATGCCATCGGCTGGGGCCACTGGTTCATGTACCTGACCGGACTGGTGGAGCTCGCCGGAGCGGTCGGCCTGCTGGTCGGACGCCTGGCCGGGCTGGCCGCGACGGCGCTCATTGTCTTCCTGGTGTTCGCGTTCGCCACTCAGCTCACCGCGATGCACGGGGAGAACGCCGGGACGCCGTTCATCTTCATGGTGCCGCTGGCCGTCATCGCCTGGAACCACCGCGCCGAGACGGCCGAGTCGCTCGGCCTCCGGCGTTGACCGGGTGCCCGCAGGACCCGTCGGCACAGGCCCGCGCCGCGCTGCTTGCCGCAGGCTCCCCGAACGCCCCGCCGGACCGTTCTTACATGGTGCTGCCGGGTGGGTGCTCGCGCCGGGATACCTCACCCGGATGATGCGGTGGTGTAGAGGACCTGGTCCTGGCCGTACTCGACAAAGTGCTCGGTGGCCAGGAGGCCGAGTCTCTCCAGCAGCCCCCGGGAGCGGGTGTTGGCGGCCTGGGTCACCGCGACGAGCGGGTGTGTCGGTGCCGCCTGCTCGCTCCAGCGCAGGACGGCACCGACGGCCTCGGCCACGCAGCCCGCCCTCGCGGAGCCGCCGCAGGCCGCTGTGTTGTCCGCGGACAACACAGCGCACAAGACCGAGCCGGGCAGGGGAGTAGTGCCGGCAGCGGTCGCCGCTTCGGCGCCGGAGATGTTGTCCGCGGACAACACAGGACAACCCGTAGCCCCGCGTGACGAGAATGCGGGCGCCAGCTTGTTCTTTAATGTCGGACCGGGCCAGTTGCGACGTGCAGCACCGGGTTGCCAACCGCCCCGAGTACGGGCCGCGGCTGCGCACGTCGGAGCCCCGGCGGATCGTCCGGCACCGGGCGCTTCAGCGTTCGGGCCGGCGGAACAGCGCCGCCCACAGGCCGGGCCGGCCGAACAGGCGTGCGTCCGGCGCCGATTCGTCGCGCATCCGCCGCAGTTCCACCTCCTGGAGCCCCAGCGGCCCCTCGACGAAGATCCGGCGCAGTTCGTCAGCAGTGTAGGCCAGGCCGCCGTGCAGGGTGCCGTCCCGGTACAGCTGCGCGTCCGGGATCCGCGTCCCCGCCCCGTCGCCGTCCGGCGCGGAACAGACCAGCCCCAGGTGCCCGCCGGGCGCCATCAGCCGCTCCAACAGCGCCAGGTAGCCGGGCCGCCGGTGCGGCGGCAGGTGGTGGAAGAAGCCCGAGTCGTAGACCAGGTCGTACGGACCGGTCAGGGCCGCCCCCACCGGGCCGAAGGCATCCCCGCAGTGGAAGCGCACCCCCATGTCGAAGCCGAGGTGGTACTCGAACTGCTCCTGGCGACTGCGCGCCCGCTCCAGTGCCTGCCGGGAGAGGTCCAGCCCTTCCATGGCGAAACCGTGCATCTGCAGGTGGAGGGTGTTGCGGCCGTCGCCGCAGCCGAGGTCGAGCCCCCGGCCGCCCGTGGACGCCCCGATCACCCCGCAGTCCAGCAGATCCGCCAGGTTCTCGTCCGGCTTCCCAGTGACGGCCGACACCGGCTGGCTCCGGGCCGCGTCGCACCCCACCCATTGCTCCCGGCCCCGCGAGAACAGCCCGTCGAGTAGCTCCAGCAGTTCGTCCTCGGTCCGCACCACCCGCACGTCACCCTGTTCCTGCGCCACGCCTGTCGGCTCCTTTCCTCCCGCACGATCGTCGCGACGCTACCGTCACCGGGAACGGGCCCATCCGCGCGGGCTCGCCGTTCGGCACCATCGTCGGCATCGAAGGCCCGTAGAGCGCGCCGAACGCCCGGTGCCCCGTTGACCTCCAAGGTTCAGCGGGGCACCGGGGCGGGCGTGATCATGTCGCCCACTGGGCATGGATCGCCTGCACGGCGAAGGGCCGCCTCCCCCTGCTTCGGACGGGGGGAGACGGCCCTTCGCTGATCAGACGTCGAAGGTCTGGGCGAACGCCACGAGGCCGGCGAATGCCTCGGGCGTCACGAGGAGGGCCGGCCCGTCCGGGTTCTTCGAGTCGCGGATGGCCATGGCCCCGAAGTGGGTGGCGGTCAGGTCGGCGACCTCGACGCAGTTGTTGCCGGAACCGCTGTAGGACGATTTGAACCAGTCGGCCAGGCCGGCGAGTTCAGGGGCAGTGGTGTGGTGGGTCATCAGGTGATCTCTCGGGTGAGTTGTTGCAGGAACTCCGGTGTCGCCTCGGAGGGGAGGGCCGAGCGTGACAGCGCCTCGAACATCCGGGTGAACCGGCCGACGTCGCGGGTCTTGTCCGTGATGGACATGCCCGCCCCAGGGGTGTCTACCTGGACCGTCATGGGCAGGGTGCTGCCGAGGTCCAGGAGTGTGAAGTCGGAGAGCGACAGGTAGCCGCGGACCGACTGGGGCAGGATCTGCACGGTCACGTTGTCGAGTGCCGCAAGCCGGGTGATCTCCTCGTACTGCTCGCCCATGATGTCCGGGTCGCCGACTACGTACCGTAGCGCCGGCTCGTAAAGGATCGCCCACAGCTTGACAGGATCGTCGGGGGCCACCAGCCGCTCCTTGCGCTTCATCCGCAGAGCCACGCTCTTGTGGATGAATTCGGTGGTGGTCTCCTCGACCGGCTTGGCGATCTCGTGCAGAGCCCTCGCGTATCGCGCGGTCTGCAGCAGTCCCAGGACGATGGTCGGGTGGTAGGCCCGTATGGCCTGGGCCGCGGACTCGACGCCGAGGAAGCGGGGCATTGAGGGCGCCATCGTCGCCACCGTGTACGGCGTCCACCAGTCCTGGCGCGAGGCGGTGCGCTGGAGCTCCACCAGGCGTTCGGTTTCGTCCTCGTCGTCAACGCCGTACCGGGTGAGGAGCTTGCGCAGGTCCCCGGCGTTGCGGAGGTCCTGGAAGCCGGTCTCGACGCGCTGGAGTTTCGTCTCGCTGAACGACAGCCCCTTGACGGCGTCCTCGAGCGTGATGCCGGCCTGCTGACGCAGTTCCCGAAGCTCGTGTCCCAGTTCGATCCGCCGTGCTGTCGGCCTCGGCCGTGCTGCCACGTGCTCACCTCCGGGGTGCATGCGTCTACCGTCCGTACCGATCCGCGCAGTGTTGCACGTCACATGCGCGCGGTGCCAGGCCATGCGTTTGCGGTGGCATGTGCCACTTCTCCTTCGTCGGGGGATTCAGTGCCGATGCCGTTGCAGATTCAGCGTAGACGCGCCACCGTGGTGGCACGCCCTGGTTGACGGGGCATCAGAGACGGTCAGTCGAGGCCCCGTGAGACGCCGACGGCCGCCACCTCCACCATCGGACTGCGGAGGTCTTCGTGCGTCGATCTGCTGATGACCAGCTTCGCCGCCGGGTGTCGGTCGACATCTCGGCGGGCCTGCCGGGCCGGCTGGCACGTGCGGACCTGGACGAGCTCCTGAAGCGGGTGTATCCCGCCGGCGCCCCGCGGGGCGCCTGGCGGCGGCAGCCGGACGGAACCGAGGTCTTCGTCGAGGGCTTCGAACGCGCCTTGCGCCGCGCCACGGTCCTGCGGCGGCTGGAGGACGGACGGTGGCTCAGGCAGTACCGGGGGCCGGTGTGACGACCGCCGAACTCGCTCCCGCCGAGCCGGCTCCCCGGCCCCGCCCCGCCACGGCATCCCTGCGCTATCGCCCGGAGTCGGCACGGGCCGCCCGTCTGCTCGTCCGGGGCAAGCTCCAGGAATGGGGCCTGACCGAGCTGGTCGACCCGGCCGAGCTGATCGTCACCGAGCTGGTATCCAACGCGTGCAAGACCGGCTGCCTGACCTTCATGCAAGTGGCCGTCCGGCGCCCCGCCCCGGGATTCGTCCGAGTCTCCGTGCGGGACGGCTCCCTGGAGCTGCCGGTGCTGCTGAAGGCTGGCGACGACGAAGAGTGCCACCGCGGGCTCGCCCTGGTCCACGAACTGACCAGCGGCCGGTGGGGGACCACCCTCGAGCCCCGGGGCAAGCGCGTGCACGCCGACCTCCCGATCCCCTGACCGCCCGTCATCCCGTCAACCGGCCCGCAGCCAGCCACGACACATGCCATCACTGTCCGTCACTACATGACTACGATTCATCGCTTCGGTTCGACCCATCAAGGAGTACCGCGTGGAAGGAACCACCACCGCCATGAGCCCGCCCGCAACACTGAGGCCCGCGAGCGTGCGGGACGGCTGGCAGGCGCTCGCCGACGGCCTGCATGTCCAGCGGGTGCACCTGCACCACGACCAGTGGCGCCAGGCCGCGACGCTCCCGCCCGAACAGCTCGGGCTGCCCGCCGAGCTGGACCCCGTCGACCTGGTGTCGAAGCCGGTGCTCGTGGTGCCGTGCGACGACGTCCTGATCAGCGCCGCCGGCCTCACGCCGTGGATCGAGGTGCCGTACCGGCTCGGCCACGACCGCACCGCGAGCGGACCGCTCACCCTCGCGGTGGACGAGGTGGCCCGGATGCTGGCCAGGGACCTGGACGGCGGCCTTGAGGCGGCCGTGCACGGCGCGACTCGCTCAAGTGCCTGGTGGGTGGGGGTGTTCGCCGTCATCCACCACGAGAGCGGTCGGACCGCCTCCCTGGAGATGCTCCAGTCCGCCGCGCGGGCCGTCTCCCTCGGCGCGGGGATGCGCGTCCTGCGGGCGGCGCTTCGGACCCGGGGCGAGGACAGCGCGGTTCTGCGTGCCGCGTACTGCCGGGCCGTCGCCGAGGTCGTCGTGCTGGAGGCGTCGCTGCCGCAGCTGCTCGGCGAGATCGGCGGGATGCGGCTCACTGACCTGGTCACCACCTCGGTGCCGTGGCGCGGGCAGTTCACCAAGTACCAGTCGGGCACCGGAGCGGGGCAGGTGGAGTAGGGATGGACCAGTTTCCGTTCGTCGTGATCGAGGGCCTGGACGGCAGCGGCAAGACCACGTTGCGCAAGGGACTGTTCAGGCTGTTCGACAACCTGTACGGGGTGATGCCGCTGTCGGTGCTCACCACGAACTTCCTCGCCCCCGAGGTGGCCGCGGACCTGGTGGACGGCAAGTATGCGCCCACCGAGGCCAACCGCGAGCGCTACCTGCAGGCCCTGCGCGCCGACAAGCAGGCCACCATCGAGCTCCTGATCGCGCCGACACTGTCGCAGCGGCCGGTGATCGCGGACCGGTGGCTGCTGTCGGAACTCGCGTTCTTCCAGGTCAAGCACGGCCAGGACCCGGCGGACACCTACCGCGGGCTCGCCGACGCGATCGACCTGGTGCCGGACCTGACGCTCATCCTGGACGCGCCCACCGGCACCACGATGCAGCGGGCCGCCTCCCGCAGCGCGGGGGACTCGGTGCGCGACGACTGGGACGTGGACCACGTGCAGACCAGCGTGCGCGCCACCTACCAGGCGATCACCGCCAGCCCGGCCGCGTTTCCGAAGATCGGGCCGACCGTGACGATCGACGCCAACCAGCCCCGGGCCGACGTGCTCGCGAACGCCTGGACCGCGCTGCTGGAACGCGGCCTGACCGCCGAGCTGGAAGGAAGCATCTGGTGAGCGCCGCCATGTCCGAGATATCCGCGGCCGGCCGTCTGCGGGCCGCCCTCGGGGAGGCTGCCGCCTGCCGGCGTCCCGTGCAGGCGATCGGCGCGGTCAACGCCATGGCCGCGCGGGTCGCCGTCGAGGCCGGGTTCGACGCGCTGTGGGTGTCGGGCCTGGAGGTGTCGGCCGCCTATGGGCTGGCGGATGAGAACCTGCTCGGCTCCCGGGACCTGGCCGACGTCGTCACGTCGCTTCGCCGCGTCACCGACCTGCCGGTGATCGTCGACGTCGACAACGCGGCCGGCACCGGGGCGTCGGCCGCGCGGTTCGGGGGCGACCTCCAGGCGGCCGGGGCGGCGGCCGTCTGCCTGGAGGACAGCCGCTACCCCAAGTGCAACTCGTTCTCTGAACACCGCGCCCAGGTGATGGCGGAGACGGAGGCGGTGTGCGAGCAGATCAAGGAACTCAAGGCTGCCGCTCCCGGCCTGCTGCTGATCGCCCGCACGGAGACGCTGATCTGCGGCGGCAGCATGGACGAGGCGCTGGCCCGGGCCGCCTCCTACGAGGCGGCCGGAGGGGACGCCGTGCTCCTGCACTCCAAGGACACCACCGGTGACCAGGCGCTGGAGGTGGGCCGCCGCTGGTCCGGCGTGCCGCTGGTCACCGTCCCCACCGCCTTCCCGCACCTGGACCGTCGGCTCCTCGGGGAGGCTGGGTTCGTCCTGGCGATCTACGCCAACCAGCTGACGCGCGCCGCGCTGGCCGCGATGCACCGAGCCGCTGTCGGCTTCCGTGCCACGGGCGTCTTCGAGGCCTGCCAGCTCGCCGATGTCCAGGACCTGATGCGCGTCGGCGACCCCGACGCCCGCGCCTGCCTGTGACACCCCTGCTCCGACAAATCAGTACGGAGGCAACCTTGAGCGATCTGCCCAGCATCAGCGTGTCGGTGAAGGCCGCGATCATCCACCAGGACCGGATCCTGCTCCTGTCCTACGACGACAGCGCGGACGGCGGCTGCTTCCACTACAACCTTCCCGGCGGCAAGGCGATCGAGGGCGAGCCGCTGCGTGAGGCGGTCGTGCGTAAGGTCCGCCAGGAGACCGGCCTCGCGGTGCGGACCGTGCGGGAGATGTTCGTCGTGGAGTACGTCCCCGGCCAGTTCGGCAAGGACCTCGGCCCGCAGCACAAGACCCAGCACAACTTCCTCGCCGAGATCACGGACGGCCGCACCACGCCCCGGTTCTCCGACCCGCGCGATCCCATCCAGGTCGGCTTCGAATGGCTGCCGCTGGCCGAGCTCACCTCGGTGACCCTGATCCCGCAGGTCGCCCCCGCGATCCTCGCCGCGCTCACGGACACCCGTGACGTCCTCGTGGACCGCGCCCAGACGGAGATGACGCGATGAGGGCGCCCACGGTCCTCGTTGCCAAGGGGGCGGGCGATGCGAACGCCTTGGTCCGCTCCCTGAGCCGGTACGACGTCTACGAGTTCACCAGCCTTGACGAGCTCGGCGGCGCGGTGCGCCGCGCGGAGCTGATCGTCATCCGCTCCGGCGTGCGGCTCGACGCGGACCGGCTGGCCGCCATGCCGAAGCTGCGGTACGTCATCCGAGCCGGCTCCGGGCTCGACGGCATCGACACCGCCGTCTTGGCCGCGCGGGGGATCGGCCTGCACCGATACCCGGAGGCGTCGGCTCCGGCCGTCGCCGAGTGGTGCCTTGCGGCGCTGCTGGCCCTGGCCCGGCGCATCCCGCTCGGCGCCAACGGCCTGGCCCACGGCGACCATCTCAAGACGGCCTGCCTGGGGACGCCGGTGGTGTCGATGCGCGTGGCCGTCTGGGGCGCCGGGCCCATCGGTCGGGCCGCGGCCGCCGTGACCGAGCGATTCGGTGCGGAGGTCGCCTTCGCCGCCCGGCCCAGCATCACCGACGGGCTGCGGCAGCTGCCCGCGGCCGAGCTGCCCGGCTGGGCGGACGCCCACATCGTCGCGCTGCCCGCCACCGCGGAGAACACCGGGGTGTTCGGCACGGGCTTCCTCCGCTCGGCGGCCAGGCGCCGGCCTCTGCTCGTCGTCGCCGGGCGCCTGGCCACCATCGACACGGGCGCGTGCCTGGAGGCCCTTGCTGACGGCGGCCTGACCGGCTTGGCCGTCGATCCGATCGAGGCGAGCGACGCGCACCTGTTCAAGTCCGGCCCTGCCCCGCTGAACCTGCTCGCCACTCCACACATCGGGGCCCAGCGTGCGGACGTCCGCGCTGCCCTGGACGCCTGGGTCACCCAGACCGCCAGCGCCGTCCTGGGTGGGGAGGCGGCCCGGTGAACGTGTGGGTGGAACAGAGACTGGCGGCGGCCCGCGCGGTCGTCGGGCAGCTCGTCGAGGAGTACCCGGGCTCGCCGGTGTGGATGACGGGCCCCGTGGCCTGCGGGATCGCCCACGCCCGCAGCGACGTCGATCTGCGGGTGCTGTTCCATGATGGCCCGGTGCCGGTGCTGCAGTCCCGCATCGTCGACGGCGTCCGCGTCGACCTGGAGGCCCAGGCCGCCTCCGAGGCTGACGAACTGCGCGGCTACCTGAGGCAGTTCCACATCCTGGGCTACGACGTCGACCTGTTCCGCACCGTGAGGCGCCGCCTTCCGGCGCTGACCGTGCTGCGGACCGCCCGCGCGATGCACGACGGACAGCAGCCGGTGCTCGACCAGGCCGAGCGGGACGTCTACCGCAGGTGGGCGCTGGCCGACCGCGTCCAGCACGCGATCAGCCTGGTCGAGGACCTCGACGGCCTGTTCCAGGCCGGACTGAGTAACGCCGTGGACCTGGTCGCCGGGCAACTGCACCTCGCCGTTCAGCAGGCGGAGAACGTCGCCGCCGGCCACCCGCTCCTTGGTGACAAGTGGACCCCCGTCCTCGCCGGGGCCCCGACGCCGACCGCGGCGTCCGTGCACCAGGCCCTGCGCCAGGCCCGCGCCCGGCTGCTGGCCGCGCTGCTGACGGTGTGGCCCGAGACCGCCGCCCCGGACGGCCAGGCGCCGGACGACTGGCTGGAGGCCGGGTGGCTGCCCCAGCGCTACAGCGACGGCTGGCGACTGAAGTTCGCCGACGCCACCATCCGCCTCACGCCCGGCCAGCTGGCCGCGTGGCACCAGGCGCTTCACTCCTGACCGGGCCCGAGCCCGCCCCTCTTCTGGGAGGCACCCGATGCACCCCACCAGCCCGAACGAGCTGATCGGTCACCTGTATCGGTCGCTGGACGCGTCCGACGAGGACGCCGTCTCGATGATCCTCAAGGTCCGCGGCGAGACCTGCGACATCGACTGCCTGCACTGTTACGAGAAGCGCAAGGAAGGCCCCGGCGGCGCGCGGATCAGCGACGACCAGGTCCAGCTCCTGCCGAACCTCTTCGCGGGTCGTCCGCTCGCCATCGAACTGCACGGTGGCGAACCGCTGACCGCCGGGAAGGAGCACATCGCCCAGCTGCTGCGGACCCTCGCCGGCATGCCGCAGGTCAAGCGCCTGTCCCTGCAGACCAACGGCGTCCAGCTCGACGCCGAGTGGCTCGACCTGTTCGATGCCCACTACCCCGGCCTGGAGCTGGGGATCTCCCTGGACGGCGATCCGGAGGGCAACCGCTGGCGCGTCGGCTACGACGGCGAGCCCACCTACCCGCTCGTGGTCAAGGCCCTGGAACTGCTGGCCGAACGCGGCCGGACCTGCGGCATCATCACCACCGTCACCCCCGCCGTCCTCGGCCGCCCCATAGAGACCCTCGACCACCTGGCCGCGTTCACCTCGGTCACCTCGGTCAGCGTCGTACCGTGCTTCGACACCGCCGTCACCCGGCCCACCACCTACACCGGCCGCCGCCGGCCGCCCAGCCGGGCCCTGCAGCAAGCCGCCCTCGACCGTCCCGGCGGCCCGGCCTGGGCGATCACCCCCGACCAATACACCGACTTCGTACTCGGCCTCACCCGGCACTGGATCACCACCGGCCTGTTCCGCCGCCTCAAGCTCTCCCCGGCCGTGCCCACCATCCGCCGCATCCGCGGCCTCGCGGTGTCGTTCTGCCACTTCTCCGACATGAAGTGCGACCACGTGTTCACCCTCTACCCGGACGGCCGGCTCGGCAGCTGCGACGAACTCCCCTGGCCCCAGGCCCAGCTCACCCACCTGACGCCCACCAGCCCGGCCGACATCACCACAGCCCAGCGCGCCTCCAACCTCCTCGGCCAAGGCAAGGGCCTCATGACCGCCTGCCTGACCTGCGACTACCGCAGCACCTGCGGCGGCGGCTGCATCGCCACCCGCTGGCGCATGAACCTCGCCGGCCACCACGACGCCTACTGCGACCACCGCATACGCCTGATCGACGGAACCGCGGCCCTGCTCGCCGACCCCGCCCACCCGGACGGCGCCTGGTGCCGCACGGCCCGCTGGCGCCCCACGCCCGTCAACCGGATGCGCCACGTCCACGCCTTCCTGACCACCTGGGACGACCCCCAGGCCGCCCGCCACCCGGCTCAGTTGGTCACCAGCGCCTTCGGCAACATCAACACCACCGGCCTGCCCGGCCCCACAGCCCAGAGCGCCGACGACCTCGACCCCGCCCACCCGCAGTGGAACGACGCGATCGAGCCCGGCATCAAACCGCTCGTCGACCACTTCACCGGCCGCTGGCACCTCGTCACCTACGACAGCTGCGAAGGCCACCACTACGACGGCACCCGCAGAAGCCAGACCCGCGAGGTCGGCCTCCTCCCGCGCGACGACGCCGAGTACGCCGCCACCGCCGCCGCCCTGTGCCGGGCCGCCACCCGATGCGCCCCCGCCATGCCGCCCGCCGTGCGCCTCCTGGTCGCCCGCAACAACCTGACCTGCGAGACCACCGGCCGCACCCACCCGGTCCTCGACCTGCGCCTGCTGCCCGCCTCCGAGACGCCCGGCGCCGCCTACTTCGCCGCTCTGGACGCCGCCACCGCCCAGCTCCTGGCCGCCCTTGAGGCCGAAGCCCCCGCCGACGGCCGCCCGTGCGCCTGTCCCCTCCCGGCCGGCACCCAGCCGCCGGCACCCGAGCAGGCCGTCGCGTGACCCCCACACCACGGGGGCGCGCGCCCCCGACCGGCCGGCACAGCCCCAGCCCAACCCCAAGAAGCCCGAGCAGAGAAGGAACCGGCGATGAAGAACGACACCTGGGCCAAGGATTTCCTCGACGCCGTCGAGGAGCTCCGCGACGACGACGGGTCCGTCCGCTTCACCATGCACTCCTCCCGGGAGGGCGCCGACGACTGGCCGACCGAGCCGACCGTCCACGCCTGATCCGACGCGCTAAACCCAAGCCGGGGCCAGGGCCGAGGGCCCTGGCCCCACCCCTTCCCCGCCAAGGAGACCGCGATGGACCTCAGCACCGTCTTCCGCATGCCCCCGATCCACGACCTCCACCAAGCCAAGACCCAGCGCATCCACCACACCCTCGAACGCGGCGCCGGCCGCGCCATCACCGCGCCCGAGCCCACCGCCGCGGCCTACGCCCTCGCGCACCACGTCCTCGAAGGCGCCGAACACGCCGCCCGCACCAACGACCCCGACACCTTCGCCTGGTACATCGAGCACCCCGACGCCGGCGCCGCCGACCTCGCCCCGGCCGGTCCACTCACCGTCGCCCCCGACGAGGCGAACCTGATCACCTCGTCCATCTCCGACACCCCGTACTACGTGCTCGGCCCCACCACCCAGGCCGCCCCGGAGCACCTGCACAAGCTCACCTTGGAGTCGGCCGGCCTCGCCGCCGAGCACGGCTTCGGCGAACTCGTCGACGCCCACGCCCCCCTCGTGTGCCTGCTCACCGGCAAGCCGCTGGGCAGCCCCCTGCGCTCCTGGACCATCAGCCGCATGCCCGGCACCGTCTTCCTGGACTACGTCCCGGACAACCCGGTCATGGTCGCCCGCGACCTCGTCCACGAGGCTGGCCACAACTGGCTCAACGACGCCCTCACCGCCACCGGCTGCGAGATCGACAACACCCAGACCTTCTACTCCCCCTGGAAGAAGACCCACCGGCCCGCCTACGGATTCCTCCACGGCTGCTGGTCGTTCTCCCTGGTCGCCCTCTACGTCGCCGCCGTCCTGCCCACCACCGGCGACGAGACCCACACCTTCCTCACCGCCTATCTCGACCGCCAGCGCACCCAGCTCCGCATCGTCACCGGCGACCACGAGACCGCCCTGCAGACCATCACCGACGCCACCCTCCGCTTCAGGCTGCGGAACGTCTACCGGCACGCCCTCGCGCTGTGACAGGACGGCTCCAGCCGCTGCTGCGCTCCGGTGATCAACCTTGGTCGCCGGGGCGCAGTTGTTCCGGGACTTCGCCGTAGCCGGGCAGGTGGACTGTTGGCGGGTGCGGCGGAGGCGGAGGGGCATTGGTCGGCCAGGGCGCCGCAGGGGCGGCGGCTGCCGGTGGAGCGAGAAGGTAGTCGTCGGGCTCCGGGGCGGGGCGCTGGACCGGCACGGGTCCGACGAGCGACTGCGGGGCCGCCCGGAGGAGCTGATGCTCTGGGACTGGCAGTGCACCTACTGGGAGCCCGAGCCGGGCAACCCGAACGGCGGCGGCACCGTCCTGCTGGGCGTCGCCTGGTATGACCCGGCGTTCTTCGCCGACCGGCGCGATGCCTGGTTCGGCGCGATGCACCAGCGCATCTACCAGCAGCTGGGCATCCCGCTGGAGGACATCACCGTCACCCACTGGTCCCTGATCGCTTGATCTGAGACCACCAAGCGCGAAGGGCCGGACTCCCGCACCAGGAGTCCGGCCCCGCCGCATGTCCTCAGCCGCCCACGCTCTCCAGCGCCGGCTCGGCGCCCGGCAGTGGCGTGCGGGTCCTCGCCCACCACACCACGACCGCGCACCCAACGATGCCTACCACGGCAGTGGCGACACCGCCGGCGGTGAACCCGGCCCTTGGGTGGGCCGCGGCCAGCGCGGGAATCCCGGCCATCGCGAGGGTGCCCATGGTCCGGATCACCGTCTGGTCGAGCGTCAGCAGCCGCCTGCGGGCGGCTGGCGGGAACTGCGCCAGGTGCGTGGACAGCGACACCGCCAGGAACGGCGAGACGGCCCCGTACGCCGCCGACACCGCCACCAGCTCGGTGACCGTGCTGACCGACCCGGTCACCGCCATCAGCGCCCCGGACACCGTCCACGCGGCGCAGTAGAACAGCGGGAGAGAGTTCGGGAGGCGGACGTTCCCCGCGACGGCGTTGCCGACGATCGACCCGGCCCCGGTGGCGGCCAGCATCACACCGTAGGTGCCGACCCCGCCGCCGAGCCGCACCGCCACCAGCGCGGGCATCACGATCGACACCGCGCCCGCGAAGATCGCGATCCCGTGGACGGCCAGCACCACCCCGGTCTCCGGGTGCGTGCGCACCAGGGCTCGGGCCCGCGTCCGCGGGCCGGCCCCCGAGGCTGCGGTCGAGCCTGCCGGTGCCGATGCCCGCAAGCCGGTACCTGCGCCGAGCACGGCCAGGGCGACGGCGGAGAGCGCGAACGTTCCCGCGTCCAGCCAGAACAGCCCGGCCATCGGCATCACGGCCAGCAGCACGCCCGCGGACCCGGGCCCGGCGACCCGGGCGATCCGGCTGGTCGAGTCCATCAGCCCGTTGACGGCCTGCACCTCCCCTGGTCGCACCAGCTCTGGCACCAGGGCCCCGAGGTTCGGGTCGAACAGCGCCCCTCCGACTCCGAGAAGGGCGGCCGACACCAGCAACCCGGGCGTGCCGGACACCTCCCACGTCCACGGCAGCGCTGCGACCAGCACCATGCGCACCAGGTCCACCAGGGCCAGCGAGCGCAGCGTGGTGAACCGCTCCATCACCCGCCGGCCGACGGTGCCGAGCACGATGTACGGCACCGACTCCGCGATGGCCACCAGCCCCATCGCCGCGCCGCCGGATCTCTGCCAGGCGAGCCACATCACCGCCAAGGCGTACAACCGGTCACCGAACACCGACGCCGTCTGCGCGCCCCACAGGAGAAGAACCGGGCCCCGCCGCAGCAGCCGCACGTATCGCAAGATCCACACCCGTCCGGAAAACACGAAGTCCCGGCAGCAGGCTCGCCACCGGGAACTCCCGTAACCCTAGGGCAAGTTGAAGATCACCTGTCGCAGACTCCCCGATCGCCCCACGGACCCGGCTTGGCTCGCTATTTTGACTGATCGGTCGCGGCGTGGCAGTCGGGAACAGCCAAGCAAAGATGGCCGGGGCGGTCCCGGTCTCATGCCCGCCCGGTCGGCCCCTTGCCCCGGGCCGCCCCGCCAGCCTTCGGCGGCAGGGCCTTGCTGGTGCTCTTGCGGGCCACTGAGCTGGCCTGCGGCAGGTCATGATGCCTTGCGTCGTGACCGTCCGGCGTGTTCGAGGGCGTGCTGGAGCTCGTCGCGGGTCATGGTGGAGCGGTGGGGGATGTCGAGGTCGGTGGCCCGTTTATAGAGCTCAGCCTTGGTGAGCTGGGACAGCTGCTGTTTGCCGGTGGCGCTGGCGCGTTTTGCTGCGGTCTTGCCTGGGGTGGCTTTGGCGGAGGTGCTCTTCTTGCCGCCGGTGGGCTTGGGGGAGCGGCTGGCGCGGGCGGCTGCAGTCCGGGAGGACGGTTTCTTCGCTTTCCCGGCGGGTTCGCCCTTGCGGGCGTCCTCGAGGCTGCGGCGAAGGACGTCCATGAGGTCGACGACGTTGGTGGCCTCGGGTGCGGGTCCGGCGGAGACGGCGATCTGGCGGCCGGCGAGCTTGTCCTCAACGAGTTTTCTGACTTGTTCCTCGTAGGTGTCGTGCCACTCGTCGGGCTTCCACTCGATGGCGAGCATGCCGATGAGCTGCTCGGCGGTCTTGACCTCCTGCGGGGACAGTTTGACCTTCTCCGGCAGGTCGCCGACCTCACCGCGGGGGTCGCGGATCTCGTCGGCGAAGTGCATGGTGTGCAGCTCCAGGAGCCCGCCTTCGGACCTCACCGCGGTCAGGTACTCCTTGCCGCGCATCGCGAACATCGCCAGCCCGGCCTTTCCCGCGTGCTCCAGGGCCTCGACCAGGAGCGCGTAGATCTTCGCGTACTCCCTGCCGCGGGGCCCGAGGTAGTAGGTGCGGTCGAAGAAGATCGGGTCGACGTCGGCGAGGTCGACGAAGCCGGCGATATCGATGGTGCGCGAGCGGCCGGGGGAGATCTGATCCAGCTCGTCCGGCTCGACGATGACGTACTCGCCCTCGGTGACCTCGTAGCCCTTCACGATGTCTGCGTACTCGACCTCCTTGCCGGTGCGCTCGTTGACGCGCTTGTTGCGGACCCGGTCGCAGGTGCCGCGCTGCAGCTGGTGGAAGTGGATGTCGTGGGACTGGGTCGCGGTGTACAGGGCGACCGGTACGGTGACCAGCCCGAAGGCGAGCACTCCGGTCCACATGGGTCGGGCCATCGGGGGCTCCCTTCGCGGCGCTGTGCCCGTCGGCCTGTACAAGGGACGGGTCATGGCCAGCGTCACCGGGCGGCCCGCCATGCGCACGTGGTGTTGGGCCGACGGGCGCCGCCGCCCTGCTGGGCCCCGCTCGGAGGCGAGGCGACGGCGCCCTGCCAGACGCCTCACCAGTCGCAGCACGCCCAAACCCTGAGCCCCGGCGACGGACTGGGCGCATCAGCCGGCTCGGCCGCCTTGGTGGCCGTGGTCCTCCAGTTGCCGGAGCCGGTCGGCGGCCTCTCGCGCGGTCTCACGCTCCTGGGCGGCCTGGCGGCGGGCTGCGTGGACGGCGTCCTCGGCGGCGCGCACCAGCTCGTCGGCCCGCGAGAGGGCGCCCCGGGCGCGGTCGTCGCGTTCCTGGGCTCGGGCGAGCACGTTGTGGGCCTGTTCGGCTTCGTCCTGTGCCCGCCGAAGGGCGGACCGGGCGCCGCGCAGCGCCTGATCGGCGTCGCCGACGCGCTCGGCGCTCTCCCGCTCGGACTGCTTCGCGGCGGCCGCTGCCTCCCGGGCCTGGACCAGCTCCTGATCCTGCCGGTGCTGCCGCCCATCCTCGATCTCCGCGGACCGCTCCCGCGGTGCCCGCGTGTGAGGTGACGTGGGCCGTCCCGCTGCCGGGCGTCTGCGGACCGCCGGCGAACCCGCGCCTGTACCGGCTTCGATGTCGACCCGGGCGTCGGGCTCGCGCGGCCGGGCGGGTGGTCCCGGCTCGCCCCCTGTGGCCCCCGGCCACGGCGGCGGCTCCAGCGTGGTGGTCAGCCGGCCACCGGCCAGCGCCAGGGCCGCGTCCGGGTCGGCGAGCGCGGCCGACAGCGTCCGGTCCAGATCCGCGATCGCGTCGGCGCCGAGCGGATGGCCGGCCGTTGCGGCGTCCCGCTGTGCCTGCCCGGTCAGCGCCCGTACCACCTGGCGGCGCTGGCCGGCGAGCGCTCGCAGCTGCTCGCCGTCGAGGTGCTCCTGGGCGTCCCGTAGTGCCTGTCCAAGGTCCAGGAGCTGCCGCACCAGGTCGGGGTGCCGGTGGGAGAGGACGTTGGCGGCCCACGCGGCCAGGGTGGGGCGGCGCAGGGCGCGGATCCGTTTGGCGAGCTGCGGGTCGGTCTTCTTGAGCTGGTCGGCGTTCTCGTTGCGGGTCGCGGTGAAGTCGGGCGGAGCGAGGACGTAGAGGATGTCGGCGATTGCGTCGAAGTCGGGCGGCGTACTGGCCACAACTGGAATCTACGGCGGGCCCGGCCTGCGGGCCCGCCGGAGTGCGGGGGCCATGTTCCACCGATCACGGGGGGCCAGAGAGGTTGTCGTCGGTGGTTCGTTGAAGCGGGTGTGGACGACGAGGCGGGCAATGGCCGGGCCAGGGCGCCGATGGTGTGGGCGCTGGCGGTGCGCGAGGTGGCGCAGGGGCCACCGTTCGCGGAGCTGATTGTGGAGGTCGGGGCGGACCTGTATCCGGACCTGGTGGATGCGGCGGTCGGCAGCGGCTTCACGCTAGCGGCGGGGGAGCCTGCGGACACGAGCGGAGTCGTCGAGGTCGGCGGCGGCCGTGTGAGGCGCCTGGTGCTGGTCGGCGGGCGCCAGATGTGGGAGCCGGACACACGCGTCGAGGCGTCGCCGGGCTGGCTGGCAGCAATCGAGGGCCGTGGTGATCATGGTGCCGCCGGACACCTGGCCGCCCGGTCTGATCGAGTTGGGTCCCGCGGAGCGTCTCGACGTGTTCACCCGGCGGCTCGAAGAGGAGCAGCGGGCGGGCCGCGTCCTGCACGGGACCGTATCGGTGCAGATAGGAAGGCTGCCGGAGTGAGGGCGGCTCTGCGAGCGACCGGAGTGGCTGACGTTTGATCACTCGAACAAACACTCGAATAATGAGGTCGTGACCGAAGCCGCACCGTTTTCCCGTCCCGCGCACCGCGCACCGGTGCCCGGCGATGCCGAGCGGGCGCCGCGTGAGCTGATGACCCTGCCCGGCCTGCATCACGATGTCCGGCGCTGGCGGTTGGTGGAAATCCGCCTCGGTGGCCGGTGGCGGACCGCGCTGCTGACCGTGTGGCGACGTCCGCCCGGCAGCACCACCTGGGTCGTCCATGTCCGCTGGGGCCCTGACGGGCCGGGACCGGGCGAGGAGACCTGGGCCTGGCTGCTGTTCGACGAGAAGACGATCCGCCCGCTGCCCGAACCCACCGGCCCCACCCCCTTGAAGGACGCAGTCGTGGTGCCGCGGGAGATGACCGGCACGCCCGCCGTGGACGACTCCGGACGCTGCTGGCGCCTGGCCTGGATCCGCACCGACAGCCGGTGGTGCTCCGGCGTGGTCACCGAGCAGCGCCGCCCGGCGCCCAACCTCCCGTGGATCGCTTGCGTGCGCTGGGGTGAGGACCGCCAGGTCGCCTGGCTGGTTGCCGACCCGGCCACGGTGCGCCCGGTCGCCACCGATGGACCGGCGGCAGCCGCCGCAGTGTCCGGCCTGCCCGAGGCAGCGGCACAGGCCTTTGCCCCCGAGGAGAAGCGGTGAGCGCCCGGATCGCCGCCGTCCCGGACCTGTCGGCAACACCCGGCGAGCGGCTGGCGGCCATGCTGGAGGAGACCAGCCCGCAGGCCCGCCGCGCCCGCATCGAGGCCTCGACCCGGCCGGTCCTGCCCGCCCTGGAGCCGCTCCTGCCGCACGGCCGCCTGCCCAAGGGCGTGGTCGTCGAGGTCCTGGACCACGCCCTGCTGCTCGCGACGGCGGCGGGACCGGCCGCCGCATCGGACACGCTTTGGACCGCGATCATCGGCTGGCCCGATGCCGGCCTCGCCGCCGCCCGGGCCTATGGCCTGCCCTGGGAGCGCACCCTGCTGGCCGACGCGCCCGGCGACCACTGGGCCGAGACGGCCTCGGTCCTCGCCGATGCCTGCGAGACGATCATCCTGCGTCCTACGAGCCGGCCCGTGCCGCGTCAGCTCGCCCGCCTCGAGCAGCGCCTGCGAACCACGGGCGCCACCCTGCTGGCCCTCGACCCGTGGCCGGGTACCGCCGAACTGCGCCTGACCGCCGGGAACGCGGTGTGGTCCGGCCTCGGCGACGGCTGGGGGCAGCTTACCGGCCGCCAGGTCGACGTCCGCTGCGTCGGCCGGGGCCGCGCCGCCCGGCCCCGCGAGGTGCGTCTTCTCCTGCCGGACGAGCACGGCGGCGTGAGCGCAGCGGCACCCGCGCTGGTGGAACGGCTGCCCGGAGCGGGCGACGCCGTCGCGTCGGTCGCCGCTCTGGCGTAGCCGCAGGCGCCCGGCCCGCCGCGACCACTCGGTGCGCCCCGGGCGGAGCCAGCCGATGGCGTGTCAGGTGAAGTCGTGGAGCCGGGAGCCGTCGACGAGCGCCAGGTCGAAGACACCCACCACGCCGAGATGGTCGGCGTAGTCGTGCTCGACCGTGCGGTAGTCCACGATCGCCGGGGTGAGCGCCGGGGTGGCGTGGAACTGGTCGACTCGAAGCCCGCCGTGTTTGCCGGTCGCCCGGCGCAGCGCGGGGTCGTTGTGTTGGTCGGCGAGGTGGGCGGCGACGTCGGTGAGGTCGGCGTCGCGCAGTGTCTGGCCGACGATGCGGTTGCTGACCCACGGGTCGCCGGGGTGCTCGCGCCGCTGGCAGCGGGAGGCCCGGTTGTAGGGCTTCACCCGGGTCCAGTCGATCTCCGGGTCGGTGGCGGTGGGGTGGTTGATGTCGCCGCCGATGAGGCCGATCCCGCCGTGGCGGTAGACCCGGGCGGAGAGGATCTGCGCCTCGACGGCGGCCTGCTGCGCGGAGTAGGGGATCAGGTGGGCGCTGACGGCGACGAGCGGGGCGGGCAGGCCGGCGGCGATGCCCCAGGGGGCGATCCGGGCGGCGGCGTAGCCGTGGTGCAGTTCGGAGGTGTACCGGGTCTCGATGTCCTCGACCTGGAGGTGGGCGGGGTCCCAGGCGACGGCGACCGGCCGGTTGCGTGACGGCGCGACGTACAGCTCCATGCCGAGCGCCTCGCCGGCGGCCTTCGCCTGCTCCGGGTCGGTGAGCCAGTCGACCTCCTGGAGCAGCAGCAGCTGCGGGCCGACCTCGCGCACCACCTCGACCAGGCCCGTCCACCGGCCGTCGCCCGCACCGTACTGGACGTTCTGGCTCATGACCGTCAGCACCGACATGCTGCCCCCTCCTTGCCGCAGACGGTCCGCGGCGCAGGGCGCACGCTAGCCGGGCACCGGGCCGGACGCGCCGGTTTCACTGAAGTCCCATCAGCCCCTTTGGTGTCACTCGGTAGGCGGATTGACACTCTCCGAAACTTTCTGCCCGCCTTGGCTAAACGTTCTCGTCCGGAACCGGAAAGCTGTCACATGCCGGCACGCCGCCCCCACGGCCCGACAGTTTCCGAGTACGAAAGGCGCTGAACGTGAACATCGTCCCCCGCACCCTGGCCTCCTGCCTCAGGCAAGCCCCGGCCGCTTTGCCCGGCCGGGCCGAGCCGGCCACCGAGCGCCCGCAGGCGTTCTCGCGGCGCAGCGGCGTGCCGGATCCGGCGGTCGCCGCGTGAACCACGACGACCAGGGCGAGGACGGCCACGACCTGCAGCTGCCGATAGAGTTCGAGGCCTTCTTCGAGCTCTACCACCAGCGCTACCTGGACTACGCCCGCGCCCAGCTCTCGCTGTGCGAGCCCGAGCAGATCCAGGACCTGGTCGAGGAGGTCCTCGCCCACCTCGGCGCCGACTGGGAACGCGTACTCCAGCGGCCCAACCCCACCAACTACGCCTGGGGGGCGCTGCGCTTCGCGGTCGAGCACGAGCGCCGCCAGCGAGGCGAGGTGCTGCGACTGGTCGAGAAGGCCGTCTTCATGGCCGCTGCCAGCCGCGCCACCCGGCCCGTCTTCGAAGCCTTAGAGGACGGGCTCGGGGTCTACGACGCGATCAGCCGCCTGCCCGAGCGCCAGTACGACGCTCTCCTGCTCAAGCAGTTCCTCGGCTACACCACGGCCCAGACCGCTGACGTGATGGGCATCAGCCCGCCAACGGTCCGCGCGCTCATCCACCAGGCCCGCACCAGGCTCCGCAAGCACACCCTGCTCGCCGCCTCCGAATCCGACGAGGAGTGAGACCGGTGACCACCGAACTCGACCATCTGGCGGCCGCCGCCGCCCCCTTCGCCCGCTTCACCGGCTACGACCCGGCCGCCGGGCGCCGCCGGGTCGCCGCCCGGATCGCCGCGCTCAAGCAGGCCGACCGAGCGGAAGCCGACACCGACGCCGCCGGCGCGGCGCAGCCGGAGCACGCCGTCGACGCGGACGGACTGACCTTCCAGCAGCACGCCGAGCGCGACCTGCGCACCCTCACCACCTGCGTCATCAACGAGAGCGGCGCCCCCGAGCTGCTCCAGCGCCTCGTGAACTCCCGCGACATCGACCCGCAGGGCGGTTTGGTCTTCGCCGCGCTGCTGTACCTCAGCGGGCACCCGCGCGACGGCCAGTTCTGGTTCCAGTTCGCGGCCGGCTCCGGGGACAGCACCGCCGCCTACTGCCTGTACCTCCACCACGCCGCGCTCGGCGAGCTGCGCGACGCCGAGCACTGGTACCACCAGACCGCGGCCCTCATGGACCGGCCCCTCCCGGACATCCCCCACAACGAGCTGCCCCCGCCGCCCAGCCTGCCCCCGGTCGACGCCTACCTCTTCAACACCCCCTGGCACAGCCAGCACCTGCCGGCCGACACCGAAGCGCTCCACCGGCCGGGCCCGGCCCTGCGCCACACCGTCGACCACCTGCGCACCGTCAGCGAGGAGCATCTCGGCCCTTTCGTCCTGCCGACGGAGACCCTCGCCGAGCAGCTGCACGACCTGGTCTGCCCGTAGCCGGCTGCCCTGGCGCTCCCGGGCGCCGGGCCGCCGTCCATCACCCCTGTTGGGAGCACCGCGTTGTCCACCGTCCTCCAGCACACCGCCCTCATCACTGCGGCCAGCGCCGTCTGGTACGCCGTGGCCGTGACCGTCGCCGCGGTGACCGCCGTCGTCGCCCGCAGCGACGCCCGGCGCCGTGACGCCCGGGAGGTTCTCAAGGTCCTGGTCCGCCGGTCCCGCTGACCGGCCCCGTCTCCGGCCCCGGCCACCCCGTGCGGTGGCCGGGGCCGGGTGCTGCCCGCCTGCTCCTGGCGCCGGATGGTGAGCGTCCGTCACGATGGCGGCATGACGCTACTGCTGGACGTCCTCCTGGACCGGCGCAACGAGGCGGAGGCCGGCCCGTCCGGCTGGCAGCCGGCCTGGGACCGCGCCCTCGACCTGCTCGCCCCGCACCTGCGGGGCTGGACCATGACGGTCGACGGGCCGATCCTCGCCGACGGCGCTGCCGCGCTCGCCCTCGCCCTGTACCTGCTCTCGACCGGGCAGGGCCCGGCCGCCGTCACCCGGGGCCAGGTCGAGGACTTGCTCGACCGTCGCGGCGGCACCGACTACGACATTGCCCCGCGGTGGGAGGAGATGCTCCGTACCGCCGGACACGACCCGGAGGACCAGGCCGACCCGGTGTCGACGTGCTGGCGGCAGCTGCGTGTCGACAACTCGCCGCCCGAGGACGCCAGCGAGGAGCACGACTTGGACAGCTTCCGCCGGTGGGGCCCCGGCTACATCGAGGGCCTGCGGCACGCCTTGGCCCCGCGGTTCGAGATCCGGTTCTGACACCAGGTCCCGCGCTCCGGCCGGCTAAATCTGCGAGGAGATCCAGACCCTGGCCCTGGGGGCGACGGCAGCCGGTGCGACACCGGGGATGCGCCATTCCCGTCCCGCGGGGGACGCCAGCCGTGGTATCCCAGAGCCATCGGAATCGAGGCAGGAAGGCCCCGCATGTCGGCGATCGAGTACGCACTTCCTCCAGGTGCCACCACCGGACATCTGTGGCAGCTCAGAATCGCCGGCGAGATCAGGGTCCGGACGGTGGACTGGGTGGCCCCGTTGCCCGAAGGCATGGTCGCCGACTACTCGACCCCTGACGGGGACTACTTCGTCTCGGAGGTTGTCCTCCCGCTGGCGTGCGACCGGTGCGCGTGGACGACGGGTCACATCGCGCAGGGGCGATGGGGTGACGAGCTCACCCTGATCTGCATCCGGTGCGGCACGGACTGGGTTCCCCGATGGTCGGGTCTCGGCGACGCCGTGGAAGCCAGTCGCGCGCTGCTGAAGCAGATCATCGTCACGTCCGGATTCACCCCTGGGACCGCGGTGGGTGACACGGTCGCCGAGATCCGAGACGAACTCGCCGACCTGTGGACCCCCAGCCGGGCGGACCAGCGACTGGCCCACGATCTCCTGCTCAGCGGCCACGGCGATCCGGGCCCCGAGGCGATCGCCCAGCACATGGCAGCTACCCTGCCGGACTGGCCACTGCGGAGCCTGCGGTTCTCGGAGGCACTCGCCCGCGCGGTCGGCATGCTGCGCGATGCTGGCGCCGAGACGGACGGGGAGGCGCAGAACGTGTTGGACCTCGCGATGGACCTGGCCCGCAGGATCGCCGCCATGGACCCGGACAGCCTCCGGTCCGAGCCGGAAGGCGCGGCAGACAACGACGCCCTGTAGGCGCCACGCGCGGGGCGCGGACCCCGTTCGGGCCCGGCGGTCGTCCGCTGGGGCCGTTCTCGGATGGCATGTTCGCGGCCGAAAGTCTGCAGGTCAAAGCCCTGGCCATCGGCTGATCGGCGGGTCTAGCATTCCCGGCACGGCGGCCCCACCACAGCACCACCGGGCCGCCGGCCAGAGCAGCCGCGCCGCGGCTCGGCGCTGCTTGCCTCCCACCGGCCGGGCCCGTGGAACGTACCCCCCGCCGTTCCCGGGCCCGGCCGGGCTGCGTCTCCCCGCGAATCAGGGCGTCGGATCAGCGACGGTGTCCGGGCGGGCGGCCTGCTTGAGCTTCATCTCGGCTTCGTGCCGGTTCCCTACCGTGGCCCAGTGCGGGTGGGCGTACAGCTCGGCGCCGACCGCGGCGAACGCGGTCCGCTTCTCCTCGGTCGGATCGGCGGCCCAGTCGGCCTCGGCGGTGTACCAGCGGCGCTGGAGTTCGAGCAGGTCAGCGGGGAAATCAGCTTCGGTCACCGGCTCATCGTAGGTCGCACACCCGTACGGTCGGCGCGCGCCGTCCCGGACGGGACAGCTGGCGGTCGAGGCTCACTGGAACGGCCCCCAGCCCGAAGCGCGCGCGGCCGTCGCGGTTGTTGCCGCCGTCGTTGGCCTTCGGCTGGCGAGGAGTCATCTTCTTCAGCCTCTTTCCGGGGTTGGTAGCCGACCGCAGCCTCACCCGGCGCCGACAGCGGAGGGCGGACCACACCTCCGGGCATGCTTGTACGACTTACTAAAAAGGCGTGGACAGTGTCGGAGGGGAGGCGTAGAGTCGCCCTAGCGTTTCAAGTTAGGTGAATAGGCGTGGAGGTCTGGGTGTGTTCGTGACGACCGGTCAAGCCGGGACGGCGCTGGGGTGCTCGATCCCGACGGTGAAGAAGCTGATGGCCACCGGCGTGGTCCCGGGCGTGCGCGACGTCGGCCGGCAGGTGTTCCCGCTGGCCGCGCTCCAGGCGCTCCAGGCCCGGCCTGCCGCCGACCTGACCGTGCTCGGTACGGCCGAGGTCGCGGTGCTGCGCTCGGACGCCCCGTCCCGGGTGGACGAGCCGGACCGCGACTGGATCGGCTTCGGTGCCGCGCTGGACCAGGCGCAGCTGCTGGCCGCGCTGTCCGGCTGGTGGCGGTGCGACCCGGCCCGCGTCGCGGCCGGCGGGGTACTGCCGGTGACGGTCGCCGGGTTCGTGGTCGCGGTGCTGACCGGCCTCACCGAATGGGAGTCCGACGGCACGGTCGGCACCACCGGCCGGTTCCGCTTCCCGAAGGCGCGCCTGGCCGGCTACCTGACCGACCTCACCGCCCCCGCCAACGCCGCCGACCCGGCCGACCCGGAAGACGCCCGCCTGGCGGGCCTGCTGCTCGGCACCCGCCTGGCGTCCGTGTCCGGCGGACCGATCGCCTACGTCACCACCAACCCGACCACCGACACCACCACCGACGAGGGGGAGTAAGCCTGATGGACCGGAAGTCGTACACCGCCGAGCTCGCCGGTCTGCGCGAGCTGCGCGCCGAGATCACTGCCGCCGAGAAGGCGGTCGCGGCCGCGCAGAAGGAGCTGGACAAGCTGACCGCCCAGCGTGCGCGCCGGGTGGCCGGGCTGGCGGGGTACGAGGGCGCCCAGGCCGCAGCGGTTGCGAAGGCCTCGGGTCTGTCGGTCGGCGACGTCGTGCGGATCGCCCCGCTGCTGGACCCGACCCCGGCCGCCGTCCGCGCCGCCAAGGCCGACGACCAGGCCGCCGCCGCGCCCGCCCCGGTCCCGGAGGCCGAGCCGGTCGCCGAGCCCGCCGTCGCGGTCGCCCCGGTGCTGGCCCGCCCGGCTCCCGTACTCGAGCAGCCGGCCCCAGCCGTCGAGGCGCCGACCGAGGTCGAGGACCAGGCCGTCGCCGAGCAACCCGCCCCCGCCACGGCTTTGCTGGTCGAGTCGGACGTCTCGGTCGCTCCGGTCGCTGCCCCGGTGGTTGAGTCCGGGCCGCGTGAGTTGCCCACCCTTCCCGAGGGCCCGGCGGGCGGTCGGTTCGAGGCCGTGACGACCGGTCTGGTCTCCAAGCGTCCGAACTTCGTCCAGCAGGCCCGCTCGACGGTGTTCCTGGACGTGGCGACCGGTGTGCTGGCCGTGCGCGACCAGACGGTCCGGGTCGACCTCGGCGCCCGCACTCCCGGGGAGATCCTGGACGCCGTCCTGCACGCCGCGCCCGGCACCGAGCGGGTCTACATCACCGCCGGCGCCCCGTGGCACGACGGCGCCGAGCGCTACAGCACGCTCAAGGACGCCGTCGCGGCCTGGCTGAACACCCCCAGCGACCGGTGGACCACCGCCGTCGGCTCCGGCCGCGACAAGCTGGCCGGGCACTTCGTCCACCAGCGCCAGCCGGTCGGCCGCTACGCCCCCGCCGCCGCGCCCGACAGCGGCACCACCGAGATCCGCTCCATGGGGGAGTGGTTCGACCCGGACGGCGCCGACGTCGTCACCTGTCGCCAGGCGTTCACGCTGCTGTGGCAGGCGCTGCGCCGCCACTGGGACGAGGCGGTCCTCATGGGCTCCCCGAGTCAGACCGGCCGGGACCTGTGGTCGCGCACCATCCCCACCACCGGCAAGTGGGCGGGCGGCTATCCGGTCCTGTCCGAGGAGCTGCGCGGCCTGCTGCACGCGACCGGCGGGCAGGGCCGCACCGAGCTGATCCTGCCCCCGCGCGTCCCGGAGCAGCTGCCCGCCCTGGTGGAGTACGACCGCACCTTCGCCTACGCCAAGCACCTGTGGAAGTCCCCGGTCGGCACCCCGCGCCGCATCACCGCCGCCGCGTTCGCCGCGATGACCGAGCAGGAGCAGACCAAGGCGCTGATGTCCTGCTCGCACTGGAACGTGCGCGTCACCGTCCCGCAGGGGTGGAACCACGTCGGCCTGCTCCCCGCCCCCGTGACCGGTGACCGCGCCTGGGTCTACCCGTCCGAGCCCGGCGCCACGTTCACCACCTGGGCGGGCGGCGCCGAGGTCCACCTGGCGCTGTCCAACCACCTCGCCCCGTGGAAGGTCGAGATCCTCGGCGGCCTGCTCTTCGAGGACGGCAAGCCGCTCGACGAGTGGGGCAAGCGCCTCAAGTCGGCCTGGGCGGACCTGACCAACCTGTCGAAGCTGCACGGAGACGAGCGGCAGCGCACCGCCGCCTACCTCGCCTCCCGCGCTGTCCGTTCGGTGCTGCTGTTCGGCCTGGGCGGGTTCGCGCAGCGCCCGCGCCTGGTCTCCGGCACCACCCCGGTCGGCGAGGCGCTCCCGGCCGGGGTGGAGATCCTCGGCCAGGACGGCGAGGTGGTGACCTGGCAGCGGCAGGCCGGCTTCTCCCGCGACCCGTACGCGCACCCGGAGTGGGCGGCCTATGTGTGGTCGGGGGCGCGGGCGGCGTTGCTGGACATGAAGTACCGGCAGGGCAAGGAGGTCATCGGCTACGCCGGTGCCCTGCACGCGAAGCCTGGCACGGTCGTGTACTTCGGCACGGACGGCATCGCCCTGACCGAGCGCCAGCCCTGGCCCTACCGGGGCGAGCCCGGCGACTACCTCCTCAAGGGCCACCTGACCGGCCCGGTCGAGCACCCGACCAGCCAGGAGCAGTACCTCAAGCTGCGCGGCCTGGGCCGCGCCGAACTCGCCGCGAAGGGAACTGACCAGTGAGCCCGGCCGACCCGAACAACCCGAACGAAGCCGCCCGCCTCACCCAGCAGCTCATCGACCAGGGCTACAGCAAGCGGCAGGTCGCCAAGATGCTCGGCCGCGACGCCTCCTTGGTCAGCCAGTTCTTCACCAAGGGCAAGGGCGCCGCGTTCGTCGGCGCGCTGCGCCAGGTAGTCCGCGCGGTGCGCGGCGGAGAGCGCGACACCGAGGCGCTCGGCGCCGTCGCCCAGGAGAACGTGGAGCGGCGCCGCACGAAGACCGGGCAGAAGGCGAGGGTCCGGGGCAAGGACGTCGTCGGCGAGGCGGGCGGCTCCATGGCCGGCCGGGCCGGGAAGCAGGCCATCAAGTCCGGCGCCGCCCACCTCGCCCCAGTGGTGCACGAGACCGGACAGGCCGGTGGCCGCCTCGCCTTCACCGTCCGGATGAAGGCCAACCAGTACACGATGTCGGCCGGCTCCACCGAGGACTCCCCGGGCCTGCGCCGCGGCTTCATCCCGCGCGCGGACGGCACCGAGGAGCGCACCTACGGCTCCGCGTCCACGGGCGGGTTCGACGCCGCCGAGTGGTCCCGGCGGGTCGCCGACCACCACGGCGACGTCACCGAGGCGATGCGGGCATGGCTGGTGGAGACCGGCCGCGCGGTCGAGGACGCCGACATCGCCTACCTGGAAGTCCGGGGCTGGGTGCCACCCAGCCAGCAGTAGACAGTCCGGTCGGCCTCTCCCCATCCATGACCTGGCCCCGGGGAGAGGCCGCCCGCCCAGACCCTCCCACAGCACCGCCCGCCCAGGTCCCGCCGTCTCAGCATCCGAAGGAGAAGCACCGCCGTGGACACCACCACAGCCGTCACCGCCGAGCAGGACGTGTCAGCCGCGTTCCGCGCCCAGGCCGTACCGCCGCTCCCGGTGCAGCCGTCCGGCACCGCCGTGAACCCGCTGCCGCTGCACTGGTTCCAGAAGGACGCCGTCGCGGCCGCGGTGCGCGAGGTGAAGGACGGCGGCCGCGCCACCGTGGTGGCCGCGACCGGCTCTGGCAAGACCCTGATCGCGGCCGGCTGCGCCCGGCGGCTGGCGGCTCGGGGGCGGGTGCTGGTGCTGGTGCCGACGATCGAGCTGCTGGAGCAGACCGCCGAGGCCTGGTCGCTGCGGGGCGGTCGCCGCGGGCTGGCCGTCGCGGCCTGTTCGCGGGAGGAGGCGCTGGAGAGCGCGGAGGCCGGCGGCCGCGTCCACGCCCAGGTGACCACCCAGGCCGCCCGGATCGCCGACCTGGTCGCCAAGGAGAAGGCCAGCGAGCCGGTCACCGTGTACGCCACCTACGCCTCGCTGGAGCGGATCGTCGAGGCACACCAGGCCTGGGGCCTGGCCCAGTGGGACCTGGTCGTCGTCGATGAGGCACACCGCACGGCCGGTTCGGACGGCAAGGCCTGGGCCGCGATCCACGACGACGCCAAGGTCCCCGCCGCGCGCCGGCTGTACTTCACCGCCACCCCGCGGATCGCCGACGACCGGCGCGCGAAGGACGGCCTGGCCGACCTCACCGCAGACGCTGACGGCCAGGACCTCCCGGTGCTGTGCTCCATGGACGACGAGACGATCTACGGCAAGACCGTGTTCACCTGGACCCTCGGACAGGGAATCGAGCACGGCTACCTCGCCGACTACCGGGTGCTCGTGCCAGTAGTGACGGACGAGGACCTGCGCGAGCTGCTCAACCTCCCCGCCGTCGCGGACCTGCGCTCCCAGCGCAGCAACGAGGAACTGCTGCGCCTGGCCCTGCAGATCGCGGTGTTGCGCGCGGTCGCCGACCTCGGCCTGCGCCGCGTCATCACGTTCCACTCCCGGGTGTCGGCGGCGCGGGAGTTTGCGAGCACCCTGCTGGGCGCCTCGGAGCTGCTGGAGGACACGGAGCGCCCGGAGCGAATCTGGGCGAAGGCAGTGGCCGGCACCGACCGGCTCAAGGACCGCCGGGCCGCGTTCGCGGACTTCAAGGCCCACACCGGCGAGGACGGCGAGGAGTGCGGAATCCTCTGCAACTCCCGACTCCTGACCGAGGGCATCGACGTCGCCGCCGTGGACGCCATCTGCTTCGCCGATCCCAAGTCGAGCGTCATCGACATCGTCCAGGCCGTCGGGAGGGCGCTGCGCCAGTCCTACCGGCAGGGCAAGGTGTCCTGGGTCATCATCCCCGTCTACTTGCCGACGCCGGAGGTCGGCGACGACACGGCGGCAGCAGACCCGGCCGAGGTCCACGACGCGGGCGAGGCAGTGAAGGCGGAGGCCGACGCGGAGATCGAGGCCAGCTCGTTCCGGACGATCTGGCGGGTCCTGCGGGCGCTGGCGGCGCACGACGCCCGGGTGGTCGGCCGGATCACCGAGCTGCGCGCCAGCCGCTCCCAGGCCCAGCACACCACCGCGGCCAAGCCGGCCGAGGGCGAGGCCGCCGAGGCCGGGGGAGAGGGCGAACAGCAGCCGGCCCCCATCGAGTCGCCGATCGAGTGGCTGAAGATCAATGCCCGGCACCACGCGGCGCAGATTCTGCAGACCGTGAAGCTGCGGGCGTTCAACCCGCGGGCGGTCGAGTGGCAGCGGATGCACGCCGTCGCCGCCAGGTTCCACATCGAGCACGGCCACCTCGACCCCACCGACAAGGCGAAGCACGCCGAGCTGATTTCCTGGCTCACCCGCCAGCGCCATCTGAACGGCCAGGGCCTGCTCGACGCCGCCCGGGTGTCCGAGCTGGACGCGCTCGGCATGATCTGGTCGAAGAACGCCAACGCCTGGGAACGCGGCCACGCCTACGCCACCGCCTTCCACCACCAGCATGGCCACCTCGCGATCCCGGCGACCGCGAAGCTCGACGACTACGCGGTGGGGGCGTGGATGCGCCGCCAGCGTAAGGCCGAGAACCTGACCAAGGACCAGGTCGCCAAGCTCGACGCACTGGACGAGCTGTGGCGCCTGGAGCCGGACTGGAACAGGTCGTACCGCCGCCTGCTCGCCTACCTTGCCGCCGGGGGCACCCTGGACGGCCCGGCCAACCGCACCGGCGGCGAAGCGGACCCGGCGTTCCGGCCCGGCACCTGGCTGCGCAAGCAGGACAAGGCCCGCACCGAGGGCAAGCTGACCGAGCAGCAGACCGCGCTCCTGGACGCGCTCCACCGGCACGCCGAGACCGTCGCCGGCTGACCGGGCCCGGAGCTCCGCCGCCTGGCCCGCGCCCCCGTTCTCTGGTCCTCGTGCCGCAGCGTCCTCCTCGCAACACAAACCGTAAGTCGCCTTGCACGCCGGCCCCGGAGCCGTGGAGGCACTGACTACCCCGCGGCCGCCACTACCAGACGGCGGCCGCCGTCGAACCGCCACCCCGTCGGAAGCAACCCCTCGCCATGACCGGCCCCCTGCCGATGCTCGGAGACCACCGCACCGACCCCCTCGACAACCTCGCCTACCAAGCCGGACATCGTGCAGGTCACGCACGCACCGGCCCACTTCTGGCGGCAAGCCACCGATGACCACCACCTTGCCCGCTGCGCCGGTCTCGGACGAGGGCGGCCAGGCCGCCGGCCACCACCTGCCGGACCGCCTGGTGAGGGTGCTGGCGCTGGCGGTGGGCCGTTCGGTGTGGCCCACCGGCCGACAGCTTCCTGCAAGCACTCGACAGCTGACCAGCAGGGTTGACGTTATGCTGTCAGGCGGTCTACGGGCCGTGTATGGGGATTATGGGGGGACCATGGGTAGTGATGGTGTCGGGGCGGGGTTCGGTGCCCACCCGGAGAAGCTCGGGGACGCGGGCGACAAGCTGGTCTCGGCGAGCGGGGACGTGAGTGGCGTCAAGGAGACCCTGGGCAAGTTGAACATGTCCGACCCTGCCGTTTTCGGTGACTACGCGGGTGACGCGGCGAAGGCCTTCTGGTCGGCGTGGCAGGACGAGCTGCAGGTGAACGTCGACGCACTGTCGGACCTCGGCGGCAAGGTGCACACCACCGCGGCCAACTACGCCCAGGCGGACCACGGTGTCCAGCAGCAGTACCAGCAGGGGGCCTGACCGTGCCGGATCACGACGCACACCCGCTCGGTGACGACAAGGGCGGCAGCCAGCGGCAGCGGGCCGAGAGGCTGAAGAAGACCATCGACGAGTCCCACGGCATGTGGGGCGCGGGCGACTTGAAGGACGCCGTGCACGACGCCCTGCAGCTGCCCGCTCCCAAGGGCGACTCCGGCAAGCTCGGCGAACTGGCCGCCGCCTACAACACGGCGAGCAGCCAGGTGGACCAGATCCAGATGAAGGTGGCGCAGGTCAGCTCGCAGCATCTGCCCGATGCCTGGACCGGGCAGGTCGGTGAGAAGGCGGCCGAGGTGGTCAAGGCCTCCGCCGACGACCTGGGGCGCTGCCGGGACATGCTGGGCAAGGGCCGGGACCAGCTCAAGGCACTTGCCGCTGCGCTGAGCGAGGCGCAGACCCTGCACGGGCAGGGAGCCGCGCCGCTGAGTGAGGCGCTGAATCTGCTGCATGACATCACCGTCTCGGGTGCGCCGGACCCGTTTCACTGGGACGACGACAAGATGCACCGCGCCCACGCGAAGGCGAAGGAAGGCATCAAGTCGATCTACGACGCCGCGGTGAAGGCGGAGAACGCGGGCCGCGCCGCTTCGCGCGAGCTGAACGCGCTGGCGGACAAGGCCCTGGCGGGCAAGTTCAAGAACAAGGGGCTCGGCGCGGAGGACAAGCTGGTCATCGCCGATGCCGCCCTCGACGGCAACCAGGGCAACGGTGGCATCCTCACGGCCAACGATGTGACGCGGGCGGGCCAGTTCATGGACAAGATGAGCGACGCCGACCGGGCCCGTTTCGACCAGTTGCTGGCCGGCAGCAAGTCGGCGAGGAGCGCGCCTACTTGATGAAGGCGCTGGCCGCCGGGCACAGCTACGACGAGATCAAGGCTTTCGACGACCAGATCCACGCGCACGGCGACGACCCCCGCTGGCTCACCGAGCGGATCGCCCCGGTGCAGCTCGAGGCGGTCTCGTCCCAGACGGCGGGGACCGGCTACAAGGGGGTCGGCTGGGACCAGGGCATGCACGATACCTGCGTGGCGGCGTCGACGGTGACCGCCCGGGCGATGGTCGACCCGCTGTTCGCCTTCCAGCTCACCACCGGCGGTCACCCGGACGACCCGGCGTACGACAACGGCCCGGCTTCGAAGGAGCGATGGGAGAAGGAGACCAACCGGGTCTACGACACCCGCTCCGTCATGCACCTGTGGAAGGGCGGCATGTGGGACTGGGAGTCCCAGGACGTCGCCGACGACGAGATCGCCAAGCACACCGGCGCGGACTACCACACCGTGGACCTCGACAGCCGCGACAAGCGCCAGAACGCGCTGGCCGAGATCGAGCAGAAGATCGACGAGGGCAAGCCAGTCCCGCTGTCCGTCCACGGCGGAACCTTGTTCGACCCCCACGGCCACCAGATGATGATCATCGGGCACCGGGGCGACCAGCTGGAGATCTACAACCCCTGGGGCTACACCGTCTGGGTCAGCGAGAGCGACTTCATCAACAACCACATGCAAGGCGCGTCCGACGACAGGCACCCCGAAGTCCGAAGCGTGCGAATGCCCAAGTGAGGCCTGGATTGAGCACCCCCCAACCCCAGAGCGACAGCCAGCTGGCCCAGCTGGACGTCGAGATCCTGCTGCGCTTCGGCCTACCGAACCCGGGACCGCACCGCTCCACCCTGTTCGCTGACGGCGCGGTGGCCGCCGCGATCATGGTTGACCGGCTCGGCGTGCTGCCGCGCGCCCTGGTCTTCCTCGGCGAGGTGGTCCGCTCCGGTGGCACCCGATTCGCGGCCGAGCTGCCCGAGCCGCTGCCCGGCCCGGCAGCCGACGTGGCGCGCGGCTGGCTGACGGCGGCCGCCGTGGTCGTGCAGAACCCGATGGGGGACCAGCTGGTCGCCCGCTGGCTGGATGCGGTCGCCGCCGTGCTGGCGCTGCGCGTCACCCACCGAGAGGCGAACTCATGAAGCGGCGGCGGTGGCGCCGAGTCCTGCTGACGGTAGCCGCGGTGCTGGCTGTCGCAGCCACCGTGGGCGCGGTGGCCGTCCACAAGATGACCACCGGCAAACTCGACCACGGTACGGTGTTCACCCAGACCTCCGGAAAACTCACCGTCAAACCTGGGGAGTTGTTCTCGATCGAGGTGTTCGCCTACCGGGAGGCGGGCGACAACTGGACCATGGCCACCCCAGCCCCCGACCCGGCCACCGTGCAGGCCACCGGCGACGAGTACGTCGACAACTTCGGCATCAAGGACATGCCCGTCCTCGGCGGAACCGGAAACCTCGGCACCGGCGGCCACTACTACTTCACCTTCCGCGCCCAGAACCCCGGCAGCACCACCATCACCCTGCACGTCGCCTACCGCGACGAGCTCGGGATGACCTTCTCCGGCGGCCCGCAGCAGACCAAGCGCCAGTTCACCATCGACGTTCACTGAGCCGCCTGCGGCGCGCCCGCTACCACGGCCCGGGGCCGAAATCCGCACCGGCACCACCGTGCCCGCTCCGGTCGTCCCGGCCCGAGCAGCGGGTCCGGGGCTACGAGGATTTGCACCGGGGCCGCTGCGGCGGTGGCCGACACTCCGGCAAGCAGGCCGGCCGCTTCCGTCGCCGTTCCGGTCGCACGTAGGTACCACCGCAGACGCCACCGTGGGCACCACCGCAGATGGCACCGCAGCTGCCACCGTAGACACCTCACGGTGCCAAGCGGTCAAGCCGATGCCTCGTACCGGCCGGTGTAGCCTTCGGCCTATTCGATTCCAAGTGGGGTGGCCCCGTGGTTGACGTGACACGAGTGATGGAGTCCTTGGCTGAGCAAGGCGTGACGGTCCTGTTCAAGACTGATGCCGAGCGTATGCGGGACGGGACGAAGCCCTGGACCTTCGTCGCGAGCGGGGCCCCATTTCGAGACGATCTTCTGGTGCGCACGGACGCGGTGTCCGTGGAGGCATGTCTGGAGGTCTGCCTTCCGCGGCTGCGCGAGTACGGCCTGGTGATCCCTGATTGACGGCGTGATGCAGATGGCGGGGTGGACGGTGATTCGACTCCCCGAAGGGTCGTGGTGGGACTGGGACGTCGTTGCCTGGGACGTCGGCCAGTTGCGTCTGGGCGCTGGCCATGACCTGACCTATCACCACGGGCTGGAGCTGGTCTTCGGCGACCCGGTGTTCGTCGTGTGCCCGGCCACCTTCCACGATCCGGTGTTCCGTGCGCCGACACCAGACGAGGTCCGGCTCGTTACCGGGCAGGTCGGTGAGACGCCCGCCGTGTTGGCCGCCTTCGAGGCTGATGCGGGTGGGCCTGACCCGGCCCGCGGCCTGATCGCGGCCGGACAGCTCGACATCGTGCAGGGAACCGTCTTCCGGTACTGGCGCGAGAACCTGACATCCGGGGAGCGCCTGGCTCCTTGGGTGAGACCGCCGACGGCGTAATCGTTTTCAGGACTATGCGGCCGCCGAACCCACCGTCTCGCCCGAGATCGGGAAGGCGGCCTGTTCGTCGAACAGCCGGCGGTTCTTGAGGCAGTGGTAGAGCTGGCCGAGCATCCGGTTGAACAGGGTTGCGTTGGGCGGCGGCGTGCCAGTCTCCGTGGTCGTCGCGGCGGCGTCGGTAGTGGGCCTTGGCGCCGGGGGAGGCGGTGATGGCGGAGAAGGCCCAGAGGTAGCCGGCGTGGTTGAGCCGGTAGTTCTTGACCCACCTTCGGGTGATGCTGGACTTCTTGCCGGAGGCCCGGGTGACGGGGGATGCGCCGGCGTAGGCCTTGAGGCCGCGGGCGTCGGCGAACCGCTGCCGGTCGTCGCCGAGCTCGGCGAGCACCCGGGCGCCGAGCTGAACACCCAGGCCAGGGAAGCTGAGGATGATCTCGGCGTCCGGGTGCTGGGGAAACGATTCCTCAACCGCTTGGGCGAGGCCGTCGGCGGCCTTCGACGCGGCTTCCAGCTGGCCTAGGAGGGCGAGCATCTGCTTGCCGAGCGCGTCCTCGACCAGGGCGGGCTGGTGAGCCCACTCGGTGCGGAAGGCCTCGCGTAGTCGCTCCACCTCCGGTTCGATACTGCGCTTGCGGCCGGCCCGCTTGAGCGCTGCGATGATCTGGGGGCGGGTCAGGCGAGCGGCCTGGCGGGGGGTGGGGGCGAGTTTGAGCAACTCGCGGGCTTCCGGCCGGCACAGGCCGTTCTCCCACTTGGCGAACGCCTCCAGGGCAGCGGGGTAGTACTCGCGCAGCAGCGAGCGGAGTTGGTTGGCGACCTGCTGCCGGTTCCAGATTGCGTCCTGCTGGGCCCGGGCGAGGACGGTGATGGCGCGGGCCAGGTCGCTGTCGTTGGGCAGGGATCGGTGGGCGTGCATGTCGGTGCGCAGGATGTTCGCTAGGACCAGGGCGTCGCCGGGGTCGGATTTCTTGCGGGAGACTGCATGCCGGTCGCGGTAGCGGGCAGCGGCCATCGGGTTGATCGCAAAGACCTGCCGCCGCCCGGTCCGCAGCACCGTAACCAGCAGGCCGCGCGAGGTCTCGATCGCGACCGGGATCGGGTTGTCCTCGGTGTCTCCGTACTCGGCGAGCAGGTCCAGCAGCAGCTTGTAGCCGGCTGCGTCGTCGGTGATGTGCCGCTTGGCGAGGAGCTGGCCTGTGTCGTCGACTAGGTGTACTGATCACGGAGGTTGGTGACAGGGCTCACGGCGTGGTGATCTTGAAATGAGTGAGGGCCTTCTGGCTCGGTGTGGATTGCGACATCTGCACCTCAGCCAGAAAGGCCCTCATGCCACACCGTAACGCACCGCTGACCGAGACCGGACGCCTGCGCCTGGCCCGCTGCGTGGTCGACGACGGCTGGCCGTTGCGGCGGGCCGCCGAGCGCTTCCAGGTCTCACCCACCACGGCCAAGCGCTGGGCGGACCGCTACCGGGCGCTGGGCGAGGCCGGTATGAGCGACCTCTCCAGCCGCCCGCACCGCAGCCCCCGGCGGACCCCGTCGCGCACCGAGCGGCGGATCATCAAGGTCCGCGTCCTGCGCCGCTGGGGCCCGGCCCGCATCGCCTACCTGCTGCGGCTCAACCCAGCGACCGTGCACCGCGTGCTGACCCGCTACCGGCTCGCCCGCCTGGCCCATCTGGACCGCGCGACCGCCCGCCCGGTGCGGCGCTACGAACGCGCCGCACCGGGCGAGTTGGTCCACGTCGACATCAAGAAGCTCGGCAACATCCCCGACGGCGGCGGCCACAAGGTCCTGGGCCGTGAGGCCGGCCGCAAGACCCGTTCCGGCGCGGGCTACAGCTACCTCCACAACGCCGTGGACGACCACTCCCGCCTGGCCTACAGCGAGATCCTGCCCGACGAGCGCAAGGAGACCGCCACCGCCTTCTGGGCCCGGGCAAGCGAGTTCTTCGCCCGGGCCGGGATCACCGTCCAGCGCGTGCTGACCGACAACGGCTCCTGCTACCGCTCCCGGACCTGGCGCGATGCCCTCGCGGCCGAAGGCATCACGCACAAGCGAACCCGGCCCTACCGGCCCCAGACCAACGGCAAGGTCGAACGCTTCAACCGCACCCTGCTCGACGAATGGGCCTACGCCAGGCCCTACCGCACCGAACAGGAACGCCGCGACGCCTACCCCGCCTGGCTCCACACCTACAATCACCACCGCGGACACACAGCACTCGCAGGCAAGCCACCCGCCAGCCGCGTCCCCAACCTCACGAGTCAGAACAACTAGGGCGACGTCGTGCGTTCGTTCGGCCCAGTCGATGCCGCAGTAGATCAAGTTGTTCCCTCCCCAGGGGCACGGATGTTTGCGCTGGTCACGAGCACATGCGGGCCACGCAGCGACCTAATCCCAGGACTCGACCACCGGTCGGTCCGCCACCTCACTAGCCGTTCGTGGCACCAGCTCGCCCCACGGGCCTCGGTCTTCTCGGGAGCTCGGATGGCTCGCGACTTCGAAGAGGTCACCGCGGGACGGGCTCGCACCACCAACACCAACGAGCGATCGTGCGAACGGTGTTGACTGTCCTGGACTACCTCACCAACCTGCTCGCCGAGCGAACCGTCCTCATCTGGTCCTCCAGCGACCTCGACCCCCTCTACGGAGCATGATCGCTCTCGGGCTGGTGCTCTCCGCGCTCACCGGCGACCCGCGCGCACTGCTGGTCCGCGAGGCGTGGACGGGGATGCTCGGCGGCCTGATCGGGGTCTGGCTGCTGGCCTCGGTGCTCTACGGGCGGCCTGCGCTGATGGTGATCTTCCGCTCGTTCGTCCTGGTCAAGGCGGGTGAGGACGGCCTGCGGGCGTGGGAGGGGCGCTGGGGCGAGGGCGCCGGCTTCCGGCACAGTCTGCGGGTGCTCACGGCCGTCTGGGGTGTCGCGAGCCTGCTGAACGCGTTCGCTCAGCTCGCCTTCGCCTACCTGCAGCCGACCGACCGGCTCGCCGCCGCACTGGCCACCCGCACCACCGCAACCTCCACCACCGACTTCCTCACCACCGCCCTCCCTCCACGCCCTGACCATCGGCCCATCGAGGAGGAAACCCCGATGACCGCCTCCCGCCCGGCGTCGTGGCCCTCCCCCCTCGAGCCCGCCCTCACCCGGCGCATCTACGCGGTACGGCGGCGGGAGGCCGCCCGCCCCGCCGTCCGGGCGGTCTTCGAGGCGCTGGCCGATGCCACCGCCGCCGAAGTACCGTCCTGACCACGCAGTTTGAGCAGACCCCGGCGATCGCGGAAATTTCTTCGAGCCCACCTGCAACCCCTGCGGGGGATGCACGTCTATCTGAGTGAAGGCGCGGGGAACGGAACCGACGAGTTCGGGGGGCCAGCACCGAGCGCCTTCGAGCAACGCACCACACCTCACCATCGGCATCGCAGCTGAAGGAGCGCGCCCTTCAGCTGACTGTTATCTCCGCTGTCGTACAGACCTGTACGCAACTCAACTCTTTGGGGGAAACCATGAACCGCACCGTCAAGCGTGCCGCTGTGCTCGCCGCCGCCTGCTCGCTCGGCCTGCTCGGCGTGTCGAGCGCCAGTGCCGACGTCACCCCGCCCACCGGGCAGAATGTCTACGGCGTCCCGAACCTGAACTACTGCCACGGGTGGCTGAACACCAACTGGAGCCCGGTCCGCGAGGCCCAGGCCGTGGTGGGCGCCGACACCCCGACCGGCGTGGCGGTCACCTGCACGGCCCAGCTCTACGACTTCCAGGCCGGCCCGACCGGCCAGACCTACACCGTCACCAACGGCGGTTACGCCGCTGGCGGTTGGGTCAACGACAACACCGGCGGCGACTACAAGTACGTCTGTGTCAGCGAGATGGATGTCTACCTGGCCACCCACGCGGTGTCGGGCAACTACGCCGGCTGCAGCTCCATGTACTGAGCCTGCCTGAAAGGCAGTTGACCACCTCCGCCCCACCCGCACGGCACCACGCGGGCGGGGCGGAGGTTCTACCCAGCGCCCGCCCTCGACGGCCCGGGCGAGCCCGTGCGCGACTCAGCCGCCCTGTCCCAGACCAGCGCCGTTCCGTTCTCCCGCTCCCTGTCCTCTGACAGGAGATCTTGACCATTTGCCACTGGAGTTTGACTGGCCCCGCTGCCCTTCGATGGCAACTCGGCCCGTAGGCGGCCTGAGCCGTCAATCCTGCCGGTCGGCGGCGAAGGCGGCGTGGCCTGGATCGAGGGCGGCCTCAAGTCGCTGCCGGAGTTCTGGTGGGCAGGCGGGGTTGGCGGCCACTTTGCGGCGGACCCCGCGCGATGGGTCTTCGGCGAGCGCCGTGAGCACATCGAGCGGGAGGTTCGGGTTGCCGGCCAGCCAGCTCCGGTTCTCTGTGGAGGCGGACATGGCCGCAGCCCGCATCAGCTTCCGGTTGGTCGTCCGGTACAGGGCCCACCAGCGGACGTGGTCCTGCCTACTGAGCGCCGCGGCGTTGACCAGCTTGGGTGGCACTGCCGGGTTGAGGATGACAAAGACCCGCACCTGCTGGTCCGGGTCGCGTGCGAGCTCCTCCAGAAGGTCGGCGGGCGTACTGGGGTTCGAGGCCACGGCGGCGCGGATCTGCCACTCGTCGCGAGCCGCCGACCGCAGGGCCGCTATGTCGCTGGTCCGGCCGACGGCACTGCGCCGCACGTCCGAGACCGGATCGTCGAGCATCTGGTCCACCAAATCGGAGGGTGTACCGGGATGGGCGAGCACCGCGACGCGGACGTCGGAGGCCGGGCTGGCCGCCAGGGTGCGCAGAAGGCGTTCCGGCAGGTCCTCCCGGAGACGCGGCCCGGTTCGCCGGCCGTAGTCAACGATCCACTCGTCCGCGTGGTACCACGCGGGGGCCTGGAGCATCCGTTCGCAGCCTGGTGTGAAGACGGTGTTGCAGGGCCGCTGTTCTTCCATGGCGTCCTCCTGCCGGTGGGCGGACCTGAAGCTTAATGTCAGTTAGACGATAACAGCTTATCGTCTACTAGACGATAAGGGGCTGCTGGGACGCCCTCGCCGCCGTCCACAGGGCCAGTCACAAGCCAGGACTGCGTGTGAGTTCTCGGTCTGACGGCGTAGGTGCTGAGTGATCTGGCGTGCTGCCCCGTCGATTGGATGAGAAAACCGGGCGATGCGCTGAGACAGCTTCTGAACTGCTGGTATCGGGCTTGGCTGAAGGATGTCCGTGGCCATGGGTCCGACCGGTGGGCCGCCGGCGGTGTTGGTCCCAGGGGTGGGGTCGGGGCGGGCCGACTGCCGCGGGGCGTCGCGTGAGCGTGTATTTCCGGGTTCCGTGATTGCTGTTGCGGGTTCGTTGGTTTTATCGCGGAGCTGGCTTGACACGTAGAGCCGAGCGCAGGTCGTCGCTGGTCAGGCGTCGTCGTTGTGTCCGACGCGGATGGTGGTGAGGCGTTCGAGGGTGATGTTCTCGTCGCCCTCCCGCATGGCGTCGACGGCGGCCTGGCAGATGAGATGGGACAGGTGTTTGAGGTAGCCGCCGGTTCGCTTGTGGAGGTAGGCCGCGTGCTGGGTGAGGGCGTGCTCGCTGAGGTTGTGCAGGCACAAGTTGTCCTCGAACCCTTTGAGGACCTTCAGCGAGGTCTTCTGGTCGGCTTCGTGGCAGTGGATCGGGTCCAGCCACGTCACCGACAGCTCGCTGCGGACCGGCTCCTGCTTCGACGGATCCGGCTCTGGCAGGCCGGCCTTGGCCCGCTGCGTCTTGACGCGTTCCCGCAGGTTGGTATCGGCGTCCCTGTGGTTGTCGACCCGGACGCGGGCGGCCTGGACGATGTCGGCCGCGCCGGTGCCGCAGAAGATGGTCGCCACCCCGTGGCGGCTGCGAAGGTAGTCGAAGTAGTGCAGTGCCGGCCCGAGTTGGTCCGGGGTGGTGCGCTGGATGTCGTCGATGAGGAGCATGCGGGTCCGGGCACGTGCCAGGACGTGGGTGACCGGGTGGGTCAGGTCCGGTAGGCGCTTCAGGTCGAGGAGCGCCCGGTCGTCCTTGGGCGGCGGGTTGAGGCCGAGGAAGCAGGCGATCTCCCAGACCCAGTTGACCTTGCCGTCGGTGTCGTGAGGCACGGTGATGTGCACGACCGGGATCCGGCCCGCTTCCTTCCCCTCCACCCAGGCCTGGTACTCACGTCCGATCGCCCGTAGGAGGAAGGTCTTGCCGGTTCCCGCGGGGCCGTCGATCACCGTGTCGAGCGGACCCTCGGTTCTGTGTTCGTTGCCGCGGAAAGTCAGGGACGCTCGGAGCAGGGCTCGGTCGAATTCGGGGTGGGCGACGAGTCGCAGGTGGCTGTTGTAGATCAGGCGGGCGTTGTTGGTGGCGAAGGTGTCGAGGTTCGGCTGCTCCACCTTCTCGCGCACGTACCAGTTCCAGTCGTCGAGGGTGAACAGGTTCCGCAGTCGCAGCGGTGCGGCCTCGGCGTGGGCCAGGATCTGCTCTTCGCGCGGGGTGCGTTGTGTGGTGGCGGCCTTCATGCGGGTTCCTCAGGGAAGGTAGCGCGGCTGGGGTAGAAGCTGTGTGTCTCACCCGCCCAGATCCGGGACGGGGCCGTCGGGCTCCTTGGCGTCCTGGCGGCCGTCCGCGGGGGCCCGCGGGGGATGAGCCGCAGACGGCCCGATGGGGTCGACTTGTCGGCGGCGGGCGGTGGAGGAGTCGGGAAAAGCGGTGATCGTGTTCAGGTCGATGTCGGCCAGCCCCGCATATGGGTCGGGTTCCGCCGCTGGGGCCGGGACGTCAACCAGGAGTTGAGCGATGGCGACCGTGGGTGTGGAGGGCACTTCGCGTCCGCGGACGGGCAGGGTCGGGTAGGCGGTGATGGTGTCCAGGTCGACGTGGGGCAGGTTCGTGTACGGGTCCGCGGGGGTGGTGTCCTCGACGTCCAGGGGCCTGCCCTGGAAGGGATGATCGGGCCCGTCCGCCGGGCGGGGCCCTTGCGGCTGCGGGCGCGGCGTTCCCGCAGGGCCAAGGCGAGTGAGGCCTCGGCGACGGTGTCGATGCGCGCGCACGGCCTCGGCGGTGGGCTGGGCGAAGATCGTGCGGATGGTCGCGGCCACCATCTCCGTCGCCTCCTTCGGGATCACCGGATGGCGTCCCGTGGAGTGGTGTAGCAGGGATCTTGGAGTAACCCCTGGTCATGGGGCAGCCATCGCGCAACTCTCTGAGTAGAAAGGCGAGTTCACTCGGGAGGTGCGCGATGGCCTTGTCTCAGTCTGACCTACTCCGCCTCATGGAGTCACTGCGTACGGCGGACGGAATCGAGTTGATCAGGGTCCTGGCTCAGCGGATCCTGCAGGAGCTGATCGAGGCCGAGGCGACCGCCCGGATCGGCGCGGAGCCGGGCGAGCGCACCGAGGCCCGTACCACCTGGCGCAACGGCCACCGGGACAAGACGCTCACCACGCAGGCCGGTGACCTGGAGCTGGCGCCGCTACACCTCCAACAGCGCGGTGTGCAGGCGGGGCCAGACACCGGCTTTTTTGGTCCAGTCCCAGGCGGCGCCAGGCGGTCACGCCCGAGCAACCCACCGTCGGTGCCGGTACGTCACGCCATGCCACACCCTTGCGCAGCACGTAGATGATGCCCGCCAGTGCAACCCGGTCAGGCACCCGAAGCCGGCCTGGGTGCTGGCGCCTTCGTTCGGGCTGTGGTGGCAGTAGTGAGGCTATGCGCTTCCACAGGTCCTCGGGGACAAGATCATCGGACACCTCGCAGACCCTGCCGACGAAGATCGCCAATTCGTCCTGGGCGGCCGCGCGCCGGGGGCCGCGGGCGGGGTCGGCACGGTGCGTTCCTGGTCGACCGAGACCGAGTTCCTGCTGCCGGGCGGCCGACGCAAGGTGCGGCCGGACGGTGTGTGGCAGGCCCCGGAGATCGCGGTGCCGGTGTTGATGGTCGAGGTCGACCGCTCCACCATGGCCCCGGCCGACGTCGCCGCGAAGTCCCCCGGTACCGCGAGCTGTTCCGCACCAAGGTCCGCGACAACGACCCGGCCCTCGCCGACCGGGAGTTGGCCGACCGGACGGTGCACTGGTGGCGCCGCGCCTGGCCCGAGCACGCCCGCGCCGGGTACCCGCCGGTCGCGCTGGTCGTCACCGACGCCGGACCGGTCGCGCTGGAGGGCCGGCAGCAGGCCGTCGCTTCGTCGACTGCTGGCGCGGCCGGTGGTGTCGGGTGGTCCGCGACGACAACGACGGGTGGCGCGAGTACGACGACGCCGTGCCCATCGTCGCGACCACCCTGGAGCTGCTGGCCACCCGCGGGCCGTGGATCCCTGCGGTTCCAACGTCCTGGTTCCTCATGGGCCACGGCCGGATGATCTCTCCTGGACCGATTCTGCGGTTGGACGCAACAGTTCGCGGCGCCTGTCCCGTGTATTCGGGCGAGGGTGCGCGCCGCGCACCGGAAACCCCTCAGGAAAGCAGCGAGGCCGCATGTCACCGGAGTTGGAGCAGTCCTTCGACGAGTTCGTCGCGGGCCGGTACGCCGCGCTGCGTCGCACCGGTTACCTGCTCTGCGGCGACTGGCACCTCGCCGAGGACCTCGTGCAGATCACCCTGGTGAAGCTGTACGCGCGATGGCCGCGGCTGCGGGAGCCGGAGTCGGCGGCCGGCTACGCCCGCACCACCCTGGTCCGTAACTACATCGACACCCGGCGGCTGCGCCGCTCGCACGAGGTCGCGGCACCGGAACTGCCTGACTCACCGGCGTCCGGGCCGGCCGGCGCCTCGGCGGACCCGGAGCGGCGGCTGGCGCTGCTGGCCGCGCTGGCGCAGGTCACCCCGGCGTACCGGGCGGCGCTGGTGCTGCGGTTCTGGGAGGACCAGACGATCGAGGCGACGGCGGCGGTCCTGCGCCAGAGCACCGGCACGGTGAAGTCCAACACCAGCCGGGGACTGGCCCAACTGCGGGCGATCCTCGGCGACTCGCTGCACGAGATCGCGGCGGACTGAGCACGTGACGCGCACGGACGAGAACACGGCAGAGGAGAGGAAGACGGGATGACCCGGGACGATCCGGCGCTCGACGCCGACGAGATGGGCGCGCTGTTCCGTTCGGTGCTTGACCAGGCAGAGCCCGCCACTTCCCCGGGGCTGCTCCCCGAGGTCCGCCGCTCCGGCGGGCGGCTGCGGCGCCGCCGCCGGCTGACGGCGGCAGGCGCCACGGTGGCGGCGGTGAGCCTGCTGGCCACGGCGGGCTGGGCAGTCAACGGACGGACCGCGGCGCAGCGCACGACCGTCCCGGCGGCTCCGACGACATCGGCCACGTCCAGCACCCCGGTGCCCACGTCCTTCCCGCCGCCGCCACCCAACACGGACCAGGCTGCACACGCGGCGTGGGAGCGGCAGGTCAACACGGCCGGGCACCAGGCCCTGCTGAAGGTGTTCCGTACTCACCTGCCGACCGACTTCACCAGCGTGTCGGACGGCGACGGGACCTGGCGCTCAGCGGTGTTCGAGTTCACCAGGAAGGACGGCGGTGCCGTGGGAGCGTGGCGGGAGGACGAGATGTACGCCGACAGGGAGAGCGGCCAGGCCTCGCCCTGCGAGACGAGCTCGAACCGGACGGGCCCGGTGCCCCCCGTCGGCAAGGACTGTGTGAGCCGAACGCTGCCGGACGGCTCGGTCGCCTGGGCCTTCCACCCGCTGAACCCCGGCCGGGGGCAGTGGAGCGCGCTCACGGTAGTGACCCCCCAGAACAGGAAGTACGGCCTGGACTTCGACCGCAACGGCAAGCCCCCGTTCCAGCCGACCGACGAGACCGTCGCCCTCCCCCAGCTACTGGACCTGGCCGCCGCACCGGGCTTCCTGGAGGCGATTCGCGACGGCTGGTACTACAAGGCCACGCAGCCCGCCGGATGAACCACCACCGGTGCCAGGGAGCGCGGGGGCGTCCCTGGCACCGGCGGCCCGCGACCAGGCGAGTATCGGACAGCAGCGAGGCGCTCCAGAGGCGCGCGGCTGCGCCCGAAATCTGCGACGTCCCGAGCGTTCCCCTGGGCAGACACGAACTCCACGGCCAGGACGCCACCCTGGAACGATTCCACGTCGACCGCCAGCTCGAAGAGGCTCTCGGCCACGGCCCCGAGGCGACCAGGCGGCGAAGCTGGACGGGCTGGACGAGCTGTGGCGCCTGGAGCCGGACTGGAACCGCTCCTACCGGCGCCTGCTCGCCTACCTCGCCGCCGGCGGAACCCTCGACGGCCCCGCCAACCGCACCGGCCTCGGCGACGACCCGGCCTTCCGCCCCGGCACCTGGCTGCGCAAGCAGGCGACGGCCCGCACCGACGGCAAGCTCACCCAGCAGCAGACCACCCTCATGGACGCGCTCACCCGGCACGCCGAGACGGATTGTTTGGGCTCGGCCCGAGGACCTGGCTGGGCATCGCAACGCTCGCCGTTCCCCGGATGGCGAGACCGACTGGGCGGAACCCTCCACGAATACCAACATGCCGCGTGACCAGGCCGGATGATTTATCGGCACCCACACTGCCGAAGTCGGCAGCGGGGGCGGGCTCGACCACCCGGAACGCCGAACATCCGACAGCGTGGAGAGGTTGGCTGACGGATCCCGCCGGAGCCGTCGACCAGGCGGTCGGCCGCCGCCGACAGCTCCGCCCGCGAGAAGGCGGTCGGCACCAGCTCGACCCGCGCCGAGGCCGCGTGCCGCCGGACCGCCTTCGCGGCCCTCCGCGCCACCTGCCGGTGCTGAGCGGTATCGGGGCTGCGGCCACGACCGGCTCGGCGAATCGACGGTCTGTCGGCTCGCAGCTCGCCTGGGAGAAGATCGTGGCCGCGGCCGAGAGTCTAAGTTGGGCACACGCAACCCGATCCCGATTGGCACTGGTCAGATGGCTTACCGCTCCGACACCGTCCCGGCTCGCTCATCCTCGAACGCGCGATGGCCGCGGCTCACCACCATGGCGGTCCTGACCGTCCCGATTGGACTGGCCTGCACGGGCTACGCGTTCTGGGCCCATGGCCACTACGTCGGCGGACTGTTTTGCGTTCCCACCCCCGCGATACCCGTGTCCGCACGGGTCGCAGCATGGGCCGGCCCTGCCATCGGCATACTTGCCGCGCTGTTCCTCTCCGTGCTGCTGTGGGCCGCGGTGCGGGACAAGAACACCACGGCACGGCCTCTCAAGCTGCTGCTGATGATCATCGCGCTCATCATCGACCTGCTGCTCATCGCGCCGGAGGTGTCCAACCTTCACTTGGTCCTTCCGGACTTCAAGCCGCACAAGGTCACCGCCAGCTTCTGCAAGGAGGGCCACGACTACCAGGATCCGCGGAGCCCGTGATCATGTCGCCGGCCGGCCGCACTCCGGAGCGAGGTGCGGTGAAGTCGCGCCCGGTCCGGTCCGGTCCGGGACGAACACCGGCTTGCGGGCCCGGCACGTCAGGCCACGGCGCCGACGACGGGTGACACGGTAGGAACTGCTCCTCGGCCGGGACCACCGTCATCCACCTTGGCTTCAGGGGCGCCTACGGCGTCCCGCGCGTGTATGCGGAACTGCGCCGACGGGGTCGCGCCGAGTTCAACGAACCGGCGGAGGAGGGCCTTAACAGTCCGGCGTCGGCTACGTCCTGGCAGTGCCCAAGTCCCAATTCAGCGTGGGCTGTCCACGCATCGACTGGCTGTTTGCCCAGGCCCCGGCCGAGGCCTGGGAGCGGATCTCATGCGGAGATAGCGCCAATGGACCGCGAATCTACGACTGGGCGGCCATCCGGCTGCCCGCTGCAACGGAGTTCGACTACCAGGACGAGACCCCGGTCCTCGGTGCCGCCGTTCGGGCCGGCCTGGGCGAGGCCTCGGCCGCCGTCCCTGGACCTCCGCCTCGCCACGGTCCGGTCGGGCTCTGCGCGAGGCCACGTGCTGCTCCCCGCCGTCCCGGCCGCCGTCTGTGTGCAGTCTCAAAAAAGATGCAACTTTGCTGAAGCTGTGAGCTGCAGGTTTGCAGATTGGCTGAGACGCTGATTCTGAGTCGATCATGGCAAGGGCGTGTCGGCGACGGTCGAACCCGACGCCGAGAGGGCGCTGATTGGCGGGGCATTGGTGCAGGTCGTCGGAGTGTGCTCGTGGTTTTGCAGGTTGGTTGAGACGTTTGGCAGATTGATTGAGACTCCATGGGCGGCCTGGGACGGGCCCGTCCCAGGCCTGCGCGATGCGGTGTGGGGTGTTGATCGGGCTGCTGGGCCGTGGCTGCTCGCGGTCCTCGGCCTACCCTGGGCGGGCTGAGCCGGTCTGGGGGGTGGACGTGTGGCTCAGTCGTCCTCGGGGGCGTCTGGGTCGTCGGTGGGGGGATGTCCATGGGGGCAGCCGCGCGCTCGGGTGGTGGTTTCGGGCGTGGCATGCTGCCTTGCATGATCGATACTCCCGATATCGACGCCTCGGGCGGGACTTGGTCGTTCGCGACCGCGCGCGAGCCGGCCGAGTTCCCCGGGGTCGAGGTCGAGGGCGTGCCCGGTGTCGAGCACGCCGGGGGAGCAGGCCGTACCCTGTGCGGGATCCGCGGCCGGTACCTGAAGCTCTTCCTGCACCACTTCCAGCCCCAAGGCCTGGCCTCGTGCCGGAAGTGTCGAGCGCTGGCCGAGGGGGCGCCGTCGCGGCCGTGCGGGCAGGAACGCCTGCACGACCTGCTCCTCCAGGAAGCCGAAGACGGGCCGCTGCGTACGGACCTGCTCGCCGCGCTGCGCCGGGGTGCGCGGATCGCGATCTGGATCACCGGCCCGGCGAAGGACCTCACCCGCTTCCACTCGCGGATCGACCGGATGACGGAGGAGGCCGACCCGGCCGCCGAGGCGCTCGCAGCGGCCAAAACCTCCATCACGCTGGCCCGCATCGAGGACGCCGACCGGCAGTACCTCGTCGTCCTGCCGCCCGACGGCCGCGCCTGCATCGCGCGCGGGGCGAAGGATGCCCCGCCCCGGGCATAGCTCAGTCCTCCTCCGACTGCCGTCGCCGGGCCGTCGCTATCCTGCTGCTCCGCCAGCGTGCTGACGCGGCCGGGACGAGCGGGCGGCGAGGCGTGCGGTGGCTACGCGAGTCCCAGGGCGGAGGCGCTCCATCCGAGGGCCTCGGGTGTGTGCCAGCGCGGCCGGGCGCCGCCCGACTGGGCTATGGCCTGGCCTGTGATGAAGGCTTCCTGGTGTCGTGGGTTGAGCTCGCGGACTCGCTCCCACAGGGCCCGCGCCTGGGCTTCCTGGGCGGCGCTGACCATGAACTCCATCAGGTCCTGGGCGAAGTCCCACGGCCCGAGCAGCGCATCGGGGGCCGTGCTCGCGATCGACCGTGGATCGTCCGAACCCGAGAACCACGGCAGAGCCGTCTCGTGCAGGTGGTCCGCGAACCGCTCGAGGTTCGCCAAGCGCCTGACGGGGTCGGTCAGCACGGCGGAGTGTGTGCTGGACATGTCCAGGAAGCTGGACGCGCACACGATCGACTCCACCGAGGCCGGCCTGGTGACGGTCAGGTCGAGATGGGACCGGCGCCAGGCACCGAGGCCGTCGTCGAAGACGGTCAGGCTCTCGACCCTGAACTCGATCAGCTGCCCGGCACGGTTGTACTTGCTCTTCGCCAACCCGATCATCTCGCGGCGCCCTGCCGTTCGCCGTTCCAGCGCGAGCCGCGATCTGACCCAGACGAACCCGTCCAGCATCTGCGCCAGGCAGGCCGCTGCGGCGTGAACGACGTCAGCGGGCTTCTCGGACGTGATGAGGCGAGCGACGAGGTCAGGCTCTGGCGAGATCACCAGCACATGATGCTGCAGGCACAAGCGGCGGCTTCGTCCGGGGACCGCCGGAGGCCTCCGGGGCGTGGACGCGTCCGTGACGGTCGAGGTCGGCGAAGGTGGCGGCGCTCTGCGGCGGGACGTTTTGGAGCGGGTCAATTCGACGGCATTACCGGAAAACCGCCACCGCAAGGTGCGACCGGACGGGGTGTGGCAGGCCCCGGAGATCGGGGTGCCGGTGTTGATGGTGGAGGTCGACCGCTCG